>JACUUY010000140.1 GCA_014859085.1 Caldifarciminota bacterium | reverse complement strand
CAGGTGGGCAACTACAATTATTTGACAATTGATTAATGCCGAAATCAGTAGTATCCAGTATCGAGTGTCAGCGGATAATTCCCAGCCATTCCCCCAGTAAGAACTGCAGCCGGCCGATGAGCAGGCTGATCCGCGCCATTACCGTGTAACCGAACGAAGCGCCGAACCCGAGCATGATGAAGATGATACCCAGATTGGCCGCAGGCTTGACCAGGCCCTTCCTTTCTCTCGAGAAAAAGAAATAGACCAGTGTTGAGACGACGCCGACGAGGATGACCACGGCCCAGAGCCCGCTGTCCCATTTTGCAAATGCATCGGGCATCAGCAGCGTGCCCTGGGTTTGCCGCATAATGTCCCGCTGAAAAACGGCGGGGATCGCCACGCCCGAACCCCAGCCGAGCAGGAAGGATATCGGCAACCGTATCAGATACCCGAACCCCGGAATGAAGCGGGCGAAGTAACACAAGGCAAAAGCAAGCGGTATGATGTAGAGCAGGTTGCCTTCGAAGAAGAGCGGTATGATGAGATTCGGCCGTATCTGATTGTGCCATGTGAGGGCGACAAGATAGCCGGCCGAGACGCCGACGAACAGATGCTCGGCAAAGCGGTACAGGATGTTCTCACGGTAGAGAAATGAAAATATGCAGAGGGTCAGAAAAGCCGCGATCCAGACCCATGGGTCAGGAGATGGATTCATTTCTTCCTCCTTGTGTAGAAGTATCCGATGTTGCCGATAATGATAAAGACCATGATCAGCAGGTGTCCAAGTGACTGCGCGTCCATGCCCTGTGAAGCCCGGAAGATTCCTTCGGCGTAACCCTTGCGCTCGACCATCGTTTCATATTCGGAGGCGCCCTTCATGCCAGCGAGCAAGCCGGTCACCTGCCTGGTCTCAACATAGGGGTAGACGTCGGCCGCTGACACGGCCGTAACCCCGATACCGAGACGCGCGCCGTACCGCGACTGCGCGTACAGCAGCCACTGACGCCATCCTGGATCACCCGTGGATAAGGTAATAATCATGCTGATACTCTTGTAGTTGGTGAATTCTTTCATCATCGGCAGCGAGTCGATCGGTGTTCCGTAGTAATCGGCCGGGAAGACCCCCCTCACATTCTCACCCATGCCCAGCAGCACCGCCGCAACACCGAATTTATATCCCAGGAATGCGTAATCCTCGCCGTAAGCCATATTGAATTCAGGCGTGACCTCGTCTATCGCCATTTCGACCATTCCAGTGCCCTGCGGCCACAAAGCCATGAGGACGACCGGCACGCGCCGCGCAAAACATTGGCGCAGGATCGCGATCAGCATCGGATAGAGTTCAGGCAGGGATTGCGGGTCAAAATCACACGAAATGAGGACCGGCTTCGATTCACTCGTCAGGCTGTCGACCGCTTCGAACAATTTCTTGCTTTGCGGCATCACGTTCACTGGTATACCCAGCGGAACGATCAAGGGTATGGCAACAGCGAGCGCGATCGTCAGGAATATGATCTGCCTCGGTATCTTGGTCAGCGATTCCAGGATCTTCATTTCCCACCCCCTCCCAGCCACGACCGCTCGATACCAAGGATGATCTTCAATGCGGTCGAGATGCTTCCGAACGCGACGCCGAAGATGATCCCGCGTTTGGCCGCGGTGTTAGGAACGCTCAAGAGCCACTCGGCAAATTCCGGCAATCTCGGCGATATATAGTAACCAAATGGCACCATGCCGAGCATCACGACAAATGCCGCGAGCAGCAGTATCGTTGCCTCTTTGGTGCGCGCGCGGAATGCCCGGTAGGCAGCCGATGCCATGTAGAATGCCAGGATCGCGTACATCGACGCACCGAGCGGCAGCACGATGTATGACCAGAGGGTCATGAAGAGGGTGCCGCTTCTGATCCCCCAGAAAACCCCCAATATTGCCATTACAAAAAGACTGATAAGGGTGACATAGCTGAAGTACCAGCTTTCCTTTTTCCGTTTGATCCGCGTTGCGTGGTGGTCAATCATGCTGCCGATGCCGAGCACCCAGGCAAAGCCGACGATCGCAATGTACCAGCGCGTCGTGTGGTCGTAGAATTGCGTGCTGATCGAATGGGGCACGAAGAATTGTATGATCATCGCGATGCCGAGGAACATGCATATCATGAGGGGCACTTTCTTATTCATCTCGTCCTCCTTGGTCCTATATGCTGAACAGGTTGAACACCTGTTCAACGCCGAGCAAGAGCAGAGCCGAAGCGGTAATGAGGATCACAATGATGATCATCTTGCCCCAGTCCTGTCCTTTCAAGGAACTGATGAGCAGGGGTTCCCTCGACAGGTAGGCCGATGCCGCGTACAGTTCTTCCCCGATCAACGTGTAATCGCAGGCCGTGATGAAGAAGGGCAATTGGAACACGCTGTCGGTGCCGGCGATCTGGATCGCGCCGGTCGCCGCGCCGGTCTCGGCGAGCGCAAGCGATTCAGCCCAGAAATACCCCAAGAAAAGGTTTGTTGCCGGTTTCTCCCTTACCATAGTGCCGCAGACCGCAGCCGTATATGCCCACTGGTTTTCGGTCAGGAAGTAGATGTTGTCCGGGTTGAAGGCATCGGGCCGGCCCGCATCGGTGTATGCTTCTTTCACTATTTCGCGCGCCACGACGTAGACGACCGGGCTGCGGTTCGGCACGAGCAGCGTCGTGTTGTATTCGGCCGTCTTCCTTGCGACATGGGAGAGGATATTCAACGAGGCGATCGTGGCAATGTCGTCAATGGTTGACAGACCGGGAACGTAAAGGATCGGTTTTCCCATTTCGGTTGCCCGGCCAACCGCGTCTTCTAATGCGTCGAGACCCGGTATTTTGCGTATGAAGAGCTTCTTGCCCTTGCGCGCGTGATACAAGAACCAGACCAGCAGTGCCGCATAGATAATGAACCCCAGTAGAATATTTACCCGCCCCGTATTGAACCATTGTTGACTGCTCTTGACCGGCCCCGTGACCTCAGACCGCGCGACTTCGGTTCCGTCTTTCACTGCCGCGACTTGATAGCGGTATTTAACGCCGTCATTTGTCTGTCTATCAAGGTACTCGTTCTCGAACTGGTTCACGCGGGCGATTTTCTCGAAATCTCCGGTTGGGCCGGCGCGCCATATCTCGTAGCCGTCGACGGCCACGCCTTCCTCCGCGTACTGCCACGTTACAATTATTCTATTGCCGTCGTCATTGGGGTTATCCCTGGCGACAGGCGTACCGAGCGCGGTGACTGATACGATGACAAAGATGAACGCAATGTTCATCCAGACCTCCTTGTCTGATATTCCCTACCACACCCGCCACACAGGACTGCGGATAACGTGCCAAGGATGCGGCAAATGGGCGGCAATCTATTTGGTGAGTGTCAGATATGAGATGAGAAGGGACGCGACAACCGCGCCGATCTCGACGTAGTCCTGCCAGAATTTGAAAACCTGCCGGGGGATCTGGATGAGGTCGCCCTCTTCGATGGGCGGGTTCTCCCGGACCGGAATGCGCTGACCGTTCCTTTTCACATGGGCGCTGGACATGCTCGCGTCGCTCAGCGGCCCGCCCGCAACGCCGATATAGTCCTGCGCGTGAAGGTTCGGTTGGAACGGGTAAGGTCCAGGAATCGCGACCTGACCCTGGACATAGACAACAGAATTGACCGACGGCACGACCAGCACGTCGCCGTGTTGCATTGCGATATTTCGGGGTCCTTCCGGTTCATCGAGCACGGCCTGCAGGCTCACGTATAATTTCTCGTTATCCCTTTCGATGTATGCTTTTTCCGGATCAGCCCACGGGGTGAATCCGCCGGCCCGAATAACGAGGTCGGCGATGCGGTCGCCTTCAATGAGTTCGTATAAGCCCTCGCTCAATTTTTCCCTTGCGGCGGTGAGTTCGGCAACCCGCAATTCGTATTCTCTCTTTCCGAAGACGGCGCCCTTCACCACGACCGATCGTTCCATCTGCGGGACGATGATCACATCACCGTCGTGGACAAAAGGGTTCGTGCGCACGTCGCCGCTCCGGTCGAATTCCAAGAGATCGACGGTCGCGAAACTCACACCGTTTCTCTTCAGCGCGATCTGGGAGCGCGAGCCGATCGCGCTGATACCGCCGGCGTGTTCGATGACCATGGAGACGCGGTGGATGGGCAGGGCGCGGACAACGCCCGGGTTGCGGACTTCGCCGGCCACCAGGACATCGAAGGTTCGCATGCCCATCAGCGTCAGGTCGACCCTGACGTTCTTCAGGTACCTGGAGAAGGCTTTGGCTACAGAGTCCCTGGCGGTCTTGAGGCTCAAGCCGTAGATCGGGACCACCGCCACAACATCATACTGCGGCACGTATGTCCCTTGTATCGTGGGCAGCGACGCGACCGGCATGTTCAGCGTAACCTTCCCTTCGTAAGTCACGCCGGTAAGGTATGAGTAATTCGTAGCACCGGTTATGGTCACGAGCAGAGAATCGCCCGGCATCAGCACATAATCTTCCGAGATAATGGGTTTCGGGAAATCCGCGGTCGATTCCGGTGGACTTCCGGCAGTAGTCGCCTGCAAACCGGCGACAGACAGAAACAGTATCATCAATGTCAAGGTGAGGTGTTTCATGACTTTATTATACAATAAATCGGACGGCGTGTCAACAACACAGAACTACGGCCGAGTCT
Source organism: Caldifarciminota bacterium (assembly GCA_014859085.1). Classification (GTDB taxonomy): domain Bacteria; phylum Hydrothermota; class Tepidihabitantia; order SM23-42; family SM23-42; genus SM23-42. The sequence continues at coordinate 333 of JACUUY010000140.1, read as the reverse complement.
TGGAACGTGAGAAATTCAGAAGGTGAGCACACTGCAGACGGTGAGAAGTTGAGAAGATCAGAAGGTCAGCACACACGGCAAACGATCCCCAAATCCTAATTCCGTAAAAACTCAAATCTCCGATTTGATGGTATTTACGAGAATCCCGTAGGGGACAAATCCAAAGCACAAAGCACCAATGACCAAAACAACGACAAAGCTGAAAGCAACGCCCCTTTTTCATACTGTTTGGGATTTTGAGTTTTGTGCTTTGATATTGTTTAGGATTTAGAGTTTAGAATTTAGGATTTTATGTCCTGTATCATGTATCTGTGTGTTTGTTTCGGATCTACC
>JACUUY010000019.1 GCA_014859085.1 Caldifarciminota bacterium | reverse complement strand
CATGACCATGTCGGGCAGCAAGCAGGTCCAGCGGGCGCACTTCGCCGGGCTGATCCCCGAGGTCTACCATATACCGTATCCCTATTGCTACCGCTGCGTTTTCCGCCAGACATACCCGGACTGCATAAAACAGGAATACGAGTCCATACCCTTGATCCATTGCCTGTCCTACCTGACCGATGTGATATTCGAGCGGCTTATTGCGCCCGACGACGTGAGCCTGATCATGGTCGAGCCGATCCAGGGCGAAGGCGGCTACATTGTGCCGCCCAAAGAATTCCTGCCGGCGCTGCGGCGGATCTGCGACGAACACGGTATCGTGCTCGTCTTCGACGAGATACAGAGCGGACTGGGCAGGACGGGTCGGTGGTTCGCATGCGACCACGCGTCCGTAGCACCGGATATCCTGCTGACGGCAAAGGCGATCGCGTCGGGACTACCCATGAGCGCCACGGTCGGCAAGGCCGCGCTGATGGACCCGCAGGTCGACCCGAAAGCATGGATCCCGGGCGCCCATGGCTCTACCTTCGGCGGTAACCCGGTGATCTGCGCGGCCGCAATAGCCACGCTCAAGATCATCGAGCGGGAATTGATCGAGAACGCGGCAAGGATCGGCGCGGCCCTCAAACAGAGGCTGGTCGAGATGCAGTCGCGCCACAGAATAATCGGCGAAGTCCGCGGGCTCGGCTTGATGCTGGGCATCGAACTGGTTGAGGACCGGGATCCGAAGAAATTCTTCCCGGCCCGGGTGACTCGCGACGGCAAGAACATCAAAGAAGTGATAACCGGCGAGTGCTTCAAACGGGGGCTCATCCTGTACGGCGCCGGACAGAGTTCCCTGCGCATGTCCCCTCCCCTGATGATCGACCGGGACGATGCCGAAGCCGCCATCAAGATCCTCGATGAAGTCATCACATGGGTCGAGGGGCAATTGATATGATCAATCCCGAGATCTTCCGAGAATATGACATTCGCGGGCTGGCCGAGAGCGATCTCAACGACGAGAGCGTCGCGGTCTTTGCCCGCGGCCTCGGCACGTACTATCGCGGACTGGGCGCGACGCAGTTATTTATCGGCCGCGACATGCGCGTATCATCCCCGCGCATCGTGGAGGTGCTGATCAAGGGGTTGAACCAGACCGGCTGCGATGTCATCGACATCGGTATGGTTCCCACGCCAGTGCTCTACTTCGCGCTCTTTCAATACGGGGCCGGCAACGGCATCATGATAACCGCCAGCCATAATCCCAAGGAGTTCAACGGCTTCAAGATCGCGCATGACCGGAGAACAATATACGGCGAAGAGATACAGCACATCAGGCGACTGATCGAGAAAGGAGATTTCGCGTCCGGCCGCGGGACGGCCAGTAAGAAGAACGTAACCGATGACTACATCAATCATGTGACCAAAGCGGTTGACGTGAAAAAGGGATTGAGGATCGCCGTCGACACGGGGAACGGCACGTGCGGACCGGTGTTCGAGCGCATTATGAACCGGCTGGGCATTGACCATCTCCTGCTCTTCAAGGAGCCGGATGGGACTTTCCCGCATCATCTCCCGGATCCGGTCGTCCCGGAGCATATCACCGAGCTCATCAAAGAAGTGGCCCGCGATGGTTATGCGTGCGGCATAGGATTCGACGGTGACGGTGACCGCATCGGTGCGCTCGACGAGCAGGGGAACATCATATGGGGCGATGTCCTGCTCGCGATCTATGCCGAAGACCTGCTCGAGCGGATGCCCGGCGCGAAGATCATCTTCGAGGTGAAGTGCTCCAGGGGTCTGATCGAGCGGATCGAAGAACTGGGCGGCATCCCCATAATGTACAAGACCGGCCATTCACTGATCAAGGCGAAAATGAAAGAGGAGGAAGCACCGCTGGCCGGCGAGATGTCCGGGCATATCTTCTTTGGCGACCGTTATTTTGGATACGATGATGCGATATACGCAGCATTGAGGCTGTGCGAAATATTGAGCCGGGGCGAGAAGCTTTCAACGCTGGCGTCCCGGATCCCGAAATATTACTCGACACCGGAAATACGCATCGAAACAACGGATGCCGAGAAATTCAAGATCGTCGAAGCGCTGAAAGCACACTTCAAGCACTCATATCGCGTCATCGATATCGACGGCGCGCGCGTTGATTTTGCCGACGGGTGGGGATTGATCCGGGCATCCAATACCCAGCCCGTGCTGGTCCTTAGGTTCGAAGCAAAGACTAAAAGGATGCTCGAAGAGATCCGGAGCCTGTTCCTTGACAAGTTGAAAGAATACACGGTGTGATCGCGTCCGTCAGGATCGACGATCTGATAGAGACGAACAAATATAGCCGAAAGGAGCCTTTATGATATCATTGACGGTATTGACGCTCTTGATCTTCCAGCCAACCGAACAACTGCTGCCCAAGTGGATGACGCCTGAGGAGACCGAGCGGGCCGGCGAAATCGGCCGGGGACATGTTCTTACAACGCCGCCTGACGGCTGGGTCGAGACCCCTGCTGAATTCGAGCAGCTCAGGGGCGTCTTCGTGACCTGGATATACGGCTCATACAACACGATCTTCCGGCAGATCGTCGCCGAGGCGGCCGAAGTCTGCAAAGTATACATCATCGTAGGCAGCGCCAGCGAGCAGAACAGCATTACTAACTACCTGCAGACCAACAGCGTGCCCCTTGATTCGATAACTTTTTATGTCTGGCCCAGGGATGCGATATGGATCCGGGATTATGGTCCCTGGTTCGTACGGGAACATGACAACACCGAAGGCATCGTCGACTTCATCTACAACCGGCCAAGGCCGCTCGACGACACGATCCCGTGGCGTATCGGACAGGCCTGGTCGCTCGGCGTTTACGGTTCACCGCTCAGACATGCCGGCGGCAACTTCATGGTCGACGGCCTGGGAACCGGCTTTGCGAGCACGCTGCTCTACCAGGAGAATGCCGGGTACACGCCGGCTCAGATCGAATCGCTCATGCTGGCTTACAGCGGCCTCGAAAGGCTCATTGTCCTGGACCGGATAAACATCGAGTACACCGGTCACATCGATCTTTGGACCAAGATCCTCAACGACACGCTGGTCATGGTCGGTGAATACGCAGCCGGACATCAGAATTACACCATCCTCAACGCCCACGCGGATTCGATCGCACGGTGCCAGAACCGGGAAGGATTCCCCTATCGCATCGTGCGGATCCCCATGCCGTGGTCCACGTCGAGCGCGCCTCCCTCATATCTGAACTCGCTCTTCGTCAACAACAAAGTCCTGGTGCCGCTCTGGAACCAGGCCGAAGACGACACGGCGCTGTTCATCTACCAGCAAGCATTGCCCGGCCATGAGATCGTCGGTATCAATTGCTCGGCAATGGGCGGCTCAGGCGGCGCCATACACTGCATCACCATGCAAGCACCGAGCGCCCGGTACGTTCATGTCCACCATCACCCCTTGACCGATACGAGCGATACGCTGAACGATTACCGCGTGCGTGCGCGCATCGCAACATCAAGCAGCCTCGTCGCAGATTCTACGCTCGTCTACTACAAAATCGATGGCGGCGCTTTTTCGGACGTGCCGCTCGCGCCCGTGATCGACACGCCGGGCGTTTATGCCGCGCACATACCCGCGCAATCCTTGGGCGACACGATCAGCTATTATCTGACCGCGCAGAATACTGAAGCGATCACGCGCACTTCGCCGAGACACGTTCCGCCCCAGGCATATTCGTTCATTGTCGCCGACCCCCAGTTAGTATCTGAACAGCAGGCCGCCCGCATTGTCAACGCGATCGAGACCGCGCCGAATCCGGTCCAGGAACGCCTCCGGTTCGCCATCGACCTGAATGAGCCCGCGCGTCTCAGGATCACGATATACAATACGCTCGGGCAAATGGTCAGGGTCGTGACCGATCGCTGGTTCGACGCCGGACACCATCAAATATTCTGGGATCTGTGCGATGACCGGGGCAGGAAAGTAACCCAGGGCGTATATTTCTACGCGCTTGTCAGCGACCGTGAAACAAGAACGGGCAAGGTGTTGTTCGTGGAGTGATTGCCGACAACTAAAAAGGCGGCAGGGGGAACCCGGCCAGGGATCTCAGGCTCTCCCGGGACTTTTCAAGAACCTTCCGGCGCGCGTCGCTAAACGCGGCAACGACGAGGTCTTCGAGCATCCCGATGTCCCTCTCTTCCAGGAGCTGGGGTTCGATCTTCACCGCGTGGACGTTCTGCTCACCGTCCATCTCGATTTTGACCATACCGCCGCCCGCGCTGCCTTCAACGCGTATGGCGCGAAGCTGCTCCAGCAGCTGCGCCTGCAGTTTTTGAGCTTCCTTCATCAGGTTCTTCACCGAACCTCCTCGCCGTCAAAGAGAACCTTGATCTGATCTTCGATATCGTTCCTGATGTTCTTGCTGACGACCTCCACGTGCAGGGCCATACCGCGTCTGAAGATCTTCCTGAATGTGGTTTCGAGAAGATCCCGGCTGGACAACAGCATCTTACCGGCAAAATCGTTTTCAACATACACATTTACTTTTTCACCTTCAACTTTCAAGGATGAGTTCTGCAGCACCGCGGCAAGCTTCGGGCTCTGAGTCTGCAAAATCCTCAGGATCTCCTGCTTGTCATCCGCAGGGCGGGCATTGTCGGGTTTACCCTGCGGTCGTTCAACGGTTTCAATGAGACGGCACAGCAGCAGCTCGGTGGCGACACGGGAGTTCATGGACCTTTTTATCATGTCTTCGGCATCGAGCAGGATCTCAAGCATGCTCATCACCTGATCCCGGCTCAACGCCAGGGACCTGATATTCTTTATATCATCCTCAGGCAGATCGAGCAATTCGGGCGGCAGTTTGCTGCCGGTCAGCAGCGCTGCGCGTAGGTAATCGACGAGTCCCCGGTACACCTCAAGCGGCTCGGCGCCGTTCTCTATGGAGGTGTTCAATGCACGCAATACTGAAGAATGATTCCGCTGCAAGATCTGCTGCATGAGATCGAAATAGAATTGCCGGCTCATCGAGCCGGCCAACCGCAGAATATCATTCTCGCTTATCGTGCCTTCTACGAACGACACGAGCTGCTCGAGAATACTCTCCGCATCACGCACGCTGCCATCGGCTCTGGTTGCAATGTCGTGCACGGCACTTTCGGCGATCTTGATTTGCTCTCTTTCCGTAATAAATTTCAGGCGTCCGCTGATCTCCTTGATGGACAGTCTCTTGAAGATATACCGTTCACACCGTGACTGGATCGTCTGCGGCACCTTTTCTTGATTGGTCGTGGCGAGGACGAATTTGACCGAGGGCGGCGGTTCTTCGAGTGTCTTCAGCAGAGCGTTGAATGCCTGAATGCTCAACATGTGCACCTCATCAATAATATAGATGCGGTACTTGCCGTGGAGTGCCCCGTATTGCACGGTTTCTCTCAAGTTCCTTATTTCATCGACGCCGTTGTTGGAGGCGCCGTCGATCTCGATCACGTCGATATTACGGCTCAGGGTGATCTCCCGGCAGGACTGGCACTTCTGGCAGGGGTGAACGGTCGGGCCCTCCACGCAATTCAGACTCTTGGCGAAGATCCTTGCCGCGGTTGTCTTACCGACACCGCGCGGTCCAGCAAACAGAAAGGCATGACCGATACGGCCGCTATTTATCGCGCCCTTCAGCGAAAGGACGATATGGACCTGCCCGGTCAATTCGTCGAACTTCTGAGGACGATACTTGAGCGAGAGAACACGGTGGTTCACGATAAACCTCGCGCTTCCCGCCGAACACGAAAACCCGAGCACAACATCCCGAATAATCTCATATCATTAAACTCCAAGGATCATGAAATCCGCGATATCTGGAGATTCTCGATCTGGAACCTCCGCGCCAATCTTGAATCCGTTTCAGTGCCGGTCGTGCAACTCGCTTCGCCGGAAACACTCAGGAACAGCATGGCGAAGAACTCGGATCAGGCTCCCTTGTGACTAGCCCTTTCTACTTACCGCTGCTTCCTTCCGGACCTGACGGGGTTTGTAGACGGTACTATCGCAAGACCCGATCGTCAGCGCACTCCATTCCCTGCTGTCGCCCCTGAACGCCCCTGCTCAATCGAAGTATTCGACCCCGCATAAGCGGTTTTCGGGTCATCCTGATTCGCATCAGGTTTCAGGGCACCGCTAGCTCCCCGTCTAGCACGACCGGACCTGGTTTATCTCACAAAATCGGTTCTCTTGAACAGAAAATCGTCGGGCCTGATACCGCACGTACCAATGCCCCGGCGCACCAACTCGGTTTGCAGATTCTCGATGCTTTTGACGCCGACCTCGGCGAGCCGCTCGAATTCCGGAGTCCTCATGTTACCGATCAACTCACCCTGTTCGGGCAGATCATTGATCCGCAGGATATAATCCTTGGCCACCTCTGGATTCCGCGCGAGATAGCCGAACGTCGCCTCAACCGCGTTCTTGACCCTTATTGCCGCGAGCCTGTTCTCGCCGGTCACGAAACTCTTGCGCATAACGACCGCGCCATACGGGATATTCGGCGTAATATACGTCGCCGCCAATCCCTCGGCGAGCATGGTATTGCCCAGATACAGCATGTGGGCGCGATATGGGTCAAGCAGATAAAGAGCATCCGCGGTCTTGTCATCAAAGGCGCGCATAAGCTCCTCGACGGACATCGGCACGTATTGCACCTGCTTGAGATTCAAGTCCTCTTCCATTTCCATCCGCGCGGCGATCAAATTGATTAGATATTCATCCCGCGACAGATATCCAACGCGCTTGCCGCTCAAGTCCCTGAGCCTGGTGATCTTTGACTTCGGAGGCACGATCACACCATCCAGGGCTCTGCCTGATTTCATCTCAAGCGAGCAAAAAGCCTTCAGGGTATCGCCGTTGAGACTCGGCGATATGATCAGCCAGTACCATGGAACGACCGCGACATCGTAGTCGCCCCGACGGATTCCTTCAACCGGGTCACCGGCGACATCCACCAGCTCAGCGTCGATCTTCTCCAGCGCAAAATAATTCCTCGTCGTGTCCCTGAGCGCGACATAGAAGGGTACCGCGCCGTAGGACCGGTCTACGCCGAACCTTACCTTCGAAGGCAGGGACTCCTTGTAGATCGGATAACCAATAACGACGAGCAGGACAGCAAACGCCGCCAGAATGAGAATGGTTAATAGCCTTTCTCTTGCTTTGATGCTCATTATTGCTCCTTTAGCAATTTCTCTGCCTTGGTTAACCATTCCAGCGCTTTCTTGGTATTACCCATCTCCCGGTAAACGTATGCCAGATTCGTCATCGCATCAACGTTCCTGGGTTCGAGGGCGAGAACCTTGTTTTCATAAATATCGGCCGCTTTCTGATATTCTTTCTTCTGCATGTAATTGACACCGAGGTAGAACCAAGCGTATGCATCGTCCGGGTTGAGTTCGGTGATCTTATTGAAGAACCAGGTTGCTTCATCGTACTTTCTCATCTTCACATATATCTCGCCGGCAAAGAACAGGGCGTCGACGTCATCTTCTTCTAATTCCACGCTCTTGAGCAGACTCTGCAGGGCAAGCGAATCCTTCTTGAGATTGTAGTAAGCCATGCCAGTGTAGTAATGGGTACGCGCCAACCCCTCGGTTGTTTTGTAAAATTGTTCGATCGGCCGCCGCTGTGTATTCAGCCCGCCGTCAAAACCAAGGTTAACCTTGATCAGCATGTCCAGCTCCTCCTCATTCTCCTCACCCCACAATCTCATGATCTCGTTTGCGATCTCTTTGTCAACGGCCGGCAAATTCTGAAAGATCGTACCTGATATTCGTTCATACCTTACCGTGAAATGCTTCTCCGCTTGCTTGAAATCAGCGATCGACTCATCATACAGCGACCGGTCGAATTTTGCCTTGCCGATGAGAAAATGCGCTTCGGGATTATCCGGATCAATGAACAACGCCTTGGTATAGGCTGCGCTGGCTTCATCGATCTCGCCCAGTTCGCTGTGGATTCCGCCCTCGAGGATATACTGGCTCACATTGCCCGGGTCGAGGATTTCGCAGTATTCCAGGTTGGCCAACGCCTCGCTGTACTTCATCTCGACCATCTGACTGACCGCCGCATTGTAGAACGCCTGCCAGTAGACAGAAATATTCTGTTTGTCGGCGAACAGCCAGCTAATGGTCTTTGCCGAATCGACTGCAATGGATTGCGCAAAAGCCTCGCTCGCGGCGAGCCAGTTGGCCATGCCGATCTCAACCTTTGCCAGCAGGACATAATACTCATAATCACTCGGCGCGGTCTTTATGCCAGATAAGATCTGCTGCTTGGCCGCCTCGTACTCGCCTCGCTGGATGTATATTCTAGCCGAGTTCTTCGCCGTGGGTGGACAGGCAAGAAATAGAAAAACGATGCCCAGGAAGATCAACTTTTTCATCGTGCCTCCTTGATTTTAATTCTATCTAATATTCATCCGAAGTCAATACTGCAAGAGGGATAACTGACCCCTTGATTTTCCGGCTTTTTGACCTAATATTCACCATGCTCCAATGCCACCTGTTCCTTGTGATCCTCGGCTCGACCTTCCTGCTCGATTCGAATCTCTACCTGGTCGATGTCGACCGTGCACTGGCGACCGAGATCGAACTTGACAAGCCGATCGTCGATTTTGCGGCCGATGATTTTCTGTACGTGACGACCGAGGACTGTCTGTACAAGATCGACCCGGCCTATCAGCGCATCACGGACCGGACACCACTGCCCGTGCGGTTCAACCACCTTGTTCTTGGAAAACAGGATATCATCCTGATCTCATCCGATGAGATCGTGCTCCTCGACCGCCGGAACCTCAGTTTCAAAACAGGGATCGGCATCGAGCGCGGCGACCATCAGCCGCTCGTCGAGGATCAGCGAGTGGCGGATATTGACGGCCGCTATCACCTCTACCTGCAGAGCGATGCCGGAACGCGAAGCCGGATTACGATCCTCGACCTGCGATCGGGCAAGAAGATCAGGGAACTGCATGGAGAGCGGATGATATGCACCGCCTACGATCCGGTAGCAGGGACATTTGCCGGCATCGACGCAAAGAAATACCTGTCCGTATATGACCGTTCAATGAAAAGGGAAATAAGGACCGGCCTGCTGATCGACCCGCGGACGCTCTCGATCCACGCCGCCGGTCTATTGATATATTCGGATCAAGGCGTCTTCCTCATGGACCGGAACGGCAAAGTTGCCGATTTCCAGCCTTTGCCCGGGCAGCAGGATAATCAGGGGTCGGTAGTGCTGACCGATAAGGCGATCGTTGTGATCGACACGACCGTATTCCGCGTGACCGGCTGGCTGACGAACGACCACGCCATTGTCCGGCTATTACCCGGCACCGGCACGACCCACGAATTCGGCGCTGACCGGTCGAACAATCTCTTTGTGATCCAGAAAAACCCCATGACCGTCACGCCGTTGACCCTACGCCGCCGGATGCCAGACCAGATCGTAACCGCATCAAAGCAGGTTGATTCGCTGTGGTACGTGCAACTGGGCGCATTCTCCAGCCGCGCCAATGCCTGGCAGTTGCACGACGAATTACGCACGCGCGGCCTGCCCGTGTTCGTTGACTCGGCCGACCTCTACCGGGTTAAATTCGGCGGCATGACCGACAAGCCGTCTGCGCTCCACCTGGCCGAGAACTTGAATCTCGACGGTTGGTTCGTCTTTGAACAGAAAATACCCGGTAGACACCACGAGATCTTCTATATTGGCCGGGACAAGTATATCATTGATGATGGTGTCGTGCGAAAGGAGTAACCAGCATGAACAGCAGAAGCGTGATCAACACGGACAAGGCGCCCCAAGCCATCGGGCCCTATTCACAGGCGATCAAGACCGATCGTTTTGTCTTCACAGCCGGGCAGATTGCCATCGACCCGAATACCGGAGAGGTAGTCGAAGGAGACGTTGGCCGGCAGACGCAACAAGTGCTCGAAAACCTGAAGGCGGTCCTTGAAGCCGCCGGTGTAAGCCTCGCGGCCGTGGTCAAGACAACGGTCTATCTCGTAAGACCCGAGGATTTCGCTCCGATGAACGAAGTCTATGCCCGGTTCTTTCCTTCCGACCCTCCGGCCCGGACCACTGTTTTCATCAGCGCGCTGCCCAAGAATGTGGCGGTGGAGATCGATGCGGTCGCTCAACTATAAAGAGATTGAGAAGCGACTGGGGGTCGCCTTTCGCCGGAAAACGCTCCTGCGATCAGCCCTGATCCACTCATCATTTTCCCGGAACCATGCGCTGAAGGTGCCGAAGAACAACGAAACCCTTGAGTTCCTCGGCGATGCGGTCCTCGAGCTGATCGTGCGCGAGCATCTTTACAGGAAATTCCCCGGCCTGGCCGAAGGCGAATTGAATGAAATGAAGGTCAGATACACTAACACCGACACCCTGCACCGGGTCGGTGAAGAATTGAGGATCGGCGAGTTCCTGCTCATGGACCGGGGCGAAGAACTCACCGGCGGCCGAGCGCGCTCTTCCAACATCGCCGGCGCGCTCGAAGCGGTTATCGGTGCCGTGTATCTTGACCAGGGATTGAAAGGAGCCCAAAGATTCGTGAAGAAGCACATCCTGGCGATCGATATCTCCGGATTGCGCGATTACAAATCATTGCTTAACCGCTGGGCGATGCAGCAACAGCGCAGCATCAGTTACCGGGTGGCAAGATCACACGGACCGCCGCACCGCAAGGTATTCCATATCGACCTTTGCGTGGACAGCAAAAAAGTCAGCCGCGGTTCTGGCGATTCGAAGAAAAAAGCCCAGCAATCAGCGGCCAGGCAATTCCTCGAAGAACAGAAAATAACAGAGGACTGACCCGCACGGGTCAGAGGATCGTCACCACCCCTTCGTCCGCATCGAGCTCGACGAGTGACCCGTCCGGTATCACGGATGTGGCGCCGGTTGCCGATACCGCCGGTATCCCGAGTTCGCGAGCGACCATCGCGGCGTGGCAGATGACGCCGCCGACTTCAATGACGATCCCGGATGCGATGGTGAAGAGCGGTGTCCATCCCGGGTCTGCGTGATGGGTGACCAGTATCTCACCCGGCTTGAGCCTGCCGACCTTTGAGAAATCAGTGATGATCCGCGCCCGGGCCCTGACCCGACCATAGCTCAGCGGTTCCCCGGCCAGCACATTCGTCTTCTGCACGCGCGCGACCACCCGCTCGCCGTTCTCATAGATGATATCAGGAACTTCGGCCCGCGCGTATTCATGCCATTGCCGTTTGCGCTCTTTCACAATGCCGGACGCTTCATGTCGTGTCAGGTGCGATTCGGCAATACCCTGGAGGTCGTGCAGGGTGAGAAAAAAGATGTCTCGCACCTTCTCTATGTATCCCTGACCGGCCAACTGCCTTCCGATGAGCAACAGTTGATCTTTGTTCTTTGCCGCTGCCTTCAGGTAGTAATGCTTGCCGTTCTCTCTGAGCGGGATGAAGGCTTCGAGCCGCGGGATGAATACCTTGAGCAGGAACCGTTCAAAGGGCCGGGCCGAATCGAGGAAGTCCCTGACGATCTTTTCCCGCTGGACCGAATATTCACCGCTGTTCCCTGCCGCCGCAATGACCCTGAAGAACATGGTATAATCCTCGCGCCAGTTACGGCTGGCAATATCAAACTCGCCCGGACCCCGGTGGCCGAAACCGGCCATGAACCTCTCAACATTTTCATGGAATTCCCGGTCCTCTCGATAGAGCCGTTTGAGACGGACCAGGTTGACTTCTCCCAATTTCCTTCTGGCGAGCGTCGCGAGCCGGCTGATGGATATTGCCATTTCGCCTGTTTTGTCCAGGATGCCGGTAATAGCCTTGCGGGCCAATGCCTCGCCCTTCTTACCAAGCCTTATGCTCAGGAGGCCGCCGAGCGCGGCTAGGCCAAAACCGCCAAGAAAGATCCCGCCGAAATACTTCCTTGCGAACGATTTGACCACAAAACCACGCCAACTCTTGACCTTATCGATGGCATGGACCAGGTCTTCGCTTGATTCGAAAGTCGAGCAGTAAGCGTCGAGCCCGGTATTCGCTCCCTCTATTTTGTTGCGCATCCAGCCGTATCTGAATAAACCGAGTAACAGGAAATACGTGAGACGCGCGAGAGCTGCAATACTGAAAAACAACATCCGGTTCCGCGAGAGAATATCGGGCAGGTTGTCGATGTCGACCGATCGGAAAGCGGCCGCCATCTGCGGGTCTATTGCGCGGTCGCCGCGTATGAGATCGATGAGCGGACCGATCGCTTTCCCGTAGGCGAGGGTATTGTTCATGTTCCAGTAGAGCCGTCCCGAGAGCATTTCCACGGGCCGGTACTGCCGGTACTTCTCTAAGGTCACCGGAAAGCCGAAGACATCGATCATTATCCCCGGGAAGAACGATGTATCGAACATCGACCAGTTCATCGGTGAAACCGGATCCGGGATCGTCTCCCGGACGTTCGCGTTGCACCACACCGTGCCTTTCTTTCGCATGGCGGCGGCCGGTACGAACACCGGCCTCGACTGGAGGATGAAGAGCCGGCCATTCTCATATGCCCATTCGACGTCCTGCGCAGATTTGAAGACACGCTCGATCTTCTTGCCGGCCTTGACCAGTTCGAAAACCTGCTTCCGGGAAAGGATGTCATCTCCTTTCTGTTCGATTATCCGGTCATTCCCCACGCGGCAGCGGGCAGGCGCAACCTTGCCGCTGACCAACTTGTCACCAAGCCCCTCGCAGCACTCGATCAACACCTCGTTGACCGAGAAAGGACTCTGGGTCACCATGACGCCGCTCGTTTCGGGCTCGAGCTGGTGCTGGATGATCACCGCCATGTCGCCTCTACCGGCGTTCACCTGTCTGCGGTATTCGGTTGCCCGCGCCGATTCCGCAGATTGCCAGACCTCAATGAGGGCCTGCATGGCTTGAGCCACGCTTTCGACGCCGAGCACGGTCGTGTACACGCCCGCGAACGAAAGACCGGGCAGATCCTCGGCCGTACACGACGAACGCACCGCAATCTTCCCCATGGCCAGAAGATCAACCAGGACGGGTCCTATTTCCCGCTTCAGCGACGCCGAGACCGTTCCCTGTTCTCTGTATTCCCTATAGGCCCGCGTCGAGACGACGACAAAATCGGGCACCCGGAACATCCTTGCCAGGCGCGATAGATTGTATGCCTTGGCGCCGGCCGAATGCGGCCGCCTGTTCACCGTGCGTTCATTCTCGATGTACATCACTCGCCTCCGATGCAAGCCGTGCTTCAAGCTCCTCGATCTCCCCGGTCAGACGCTGGTACTCCTGGAAAAGCCGGTCTGATTTGCTGGCAGGACCAGCACTTGTTTGACGCATGAAACTTGCGCGCAGCCGGTCACGGCGTTCCCGCTTGCGCATAATCTGGTGCTGCAAGAGATCGGCTTCTCTGGGTTTCTTCTGGAGGGTCTGCTTCTCGGCCAAGGGTCTGCCGCCGCCTTTCTTCATTCTCAGGTAATAGGCGAAGTTCCCTGGATAATCATAGATTTGCCTCTGTTTCAATTCGATGACATGCCGGGCAAAAGATTGAATGAGATCGCGGTCGTGCGTCACCAGTATTACGGTGCCTTTGTAGAGCTGCACCGCATGTTGTATTGAGTCGGTCGATTCTTTATCCAAATGATAGGTCGGTTCATCGAGCACCAGAAGGTTGGACGGCGTGAGCATTGCCTTCAGAATGACCAGCCGGGTCTTCTCGCCGCCGCTCAAGATCCCCACTGTCTTGTAGACATCATCGCCCCTAAACAGGAACAGGCCGAGATAATTCCTTATCTTGTTGCTCAGGTCCGGCAGCGCATTCTTCAGCACCTCATCGAGCACTGTGGCACTTGGGTCGAGCCGGCGCACCAATTCATGGGAGAACACGCCTACCTGCAGCCGCTCGCTGACCCGGCGTTCGCCCTGGGATGGCTCTTCCAACCCGCAGATGATGCGACCGAGCGTCGATTTACCGGCGCCGTTCTTGCCGATCAGGGCGATCTTGTCGCCCCTCTCGATTAGGAGATTGACACCCTTGAAGATCGTCCTGCCACCATAGACCTTCATCACGTTGCGCAGTTCAAGCAGCCTGCGGCTGTGCACTTCGGCCACGGGGAAATCAACCTTCATCCGACGTCTTTCCTGCTCGACCTGTACGTGCTCGATCCGGGCAAGGTATTTCTCCCGGCTCTTCACAATGCGTGCCTTCGATTTGTTCGCTTTGTTACGCGCGATGAATTCCTTTATCTGGCGGATATGCTCTTCCTGGATCCTGGCACGATGCACGAGCCTTTCCTTGCGCTGTGCTGACTGCCGCAGGAAACCGGTGTAGTTCGCGCGATAGGTACGGAAATTACCGGCCTCGATTTCCCAGATACCTGAAACACCGCCCGCGCTCAGCAGCACATTATCCAGGAAATACCGGTCGTGCGAAACGGCGACGATGGCGCCGGCAAAACCCTTGAGATAGTCTTCCAGCCACTGGATGGATTCAATGTCGAGATGGTTGGTCGGTTCATCGAGCAGCAACAGGTCAGGCCGATCGAGCAATATGCGCGCCAGCACGATGCGCATCTGCCAGCCGCTTGAGAACTCCTCCACCTTCTTGCCGTAGTCGGCCGGCTCAAATCCCAGACCGGCAAGCACACGAAACGCCGATGTCTCATAACCATACCCGCCCATGCGCTGAAATCTCTCCTCGGCTTGCTCATAGGCCCGCAACGCCTCTCTTGAATGCGGATCGGCGCCGACCTTCTCCCGTGCCGCGGCCACGCCGTGCAGGTGCTCGTGGTACTCACGAAGTACTTCTTCGAGCAGGGTGCTGCCGGACAAGACCATCTCCTCCTGGGGCAGGTATCCGGCCTTGATACCGCGGCGGGTCTCGACACAACCGCTGCCCGGCGTGATCTCACCCCTGAGAATGCGCAGCAACGTTGTCTTGCCGCTGCCGTTCGGCCCAACCAGCCCGATCCGGTCCTGAGGATTGAGGCTGGCCCTGACATCCTGCAGCAAAGTGCGCTCGCCGATCGAATATCCGATATCGATTAGTTTGATCATACTTGCGTTTTGAATTTATTACATAATACGTAAATTGCTCGTACAGTCAAGTAAATGACTTCATTGAAGAACTCATCCTTGACATAATCTCAGTAGTATATATAATTCAATCAGTTTTACGGTATTGCATTAGACATACGACATACACTGAAAGGAGGTGCAACGACCACGATAAAAGTGTGCAAAGAGGGACGCGCAAGAGAAAAACAGGAGGAAAGAACATGAAACACCTTACGGTCTTAGCATTAGTGGCATCGCTCTCATTTGGTCTGGTCACCGAATCATTCAGGTACCAGTCGACGGCCGGGCTCTTTGAAGACGATTATGACCTGCTCTTTGATCCGGCACGGATCCCCGAGATCGGCGGCGCCCGGCTGTGGACCAGCCTCGCGAATCTGGTGACCGGCGACGAGCAGCTGTTCTCGGACGGCAGCCAGCCCCACTTTATCATTGGCGGTGTTGCCGGCCTGGGCGATTACTACCCGGGGCTGATGTATGACCGGCGCGCCGACAAGACCGCCCTGGCGACCGGGCTCAATGATCCCTTCGGGACGCCGCTCTACGGCGAAGCCGAGGTGACCGTCATCAACTGGAATAATCCGGATACGCTGGGTAATTTCACCGATCGCACCGTGGAAACGGTGAAGGCATCGGCATACGAGGCAGTGAGCAGCAGTGACTGGTACATTGCCGCCGGGACCAGAATGAACGATGAAGTCCGCCTCGGTCTGGGATTCATGCATTCTGATTACACGTCGAAAATGACCGATCCGGCGAATAATTTCGGATATCTCTATTTCACGCAGGATCTGGTCGCCGACACGCTCGAATACCAGCGCGTGGTAACATTCGCCGGCGACGGCGTCACGAAAACCAGCGAGAACGACTTCATATTCAGCGCATGGCTGGACCGGGAGAGCGTTTCTTTCGGACTCAATGTCGGGTTCGCGCTTCTGGGCGTAAAGAACGAAGCCGTCATCCTCGGTGATTCGGCCGAGTACGACTTCCCGATGAATCCTGACACGAGTTACACGGTCGTGTCAATCCTCGACTCGGTGCAGCAACCGCAGTCGGGTAAGAGGATCAGCATCGGACTGAAATCATTCTACGACTATAACGAGAATGCTCAGGGCAGGTTCTATCTCGATCTCTTCACGTCATCGCATGAGTACCGCGACGATGCCGCCGACTATTTCTTCAAGACGCGTGAACTGAGCTACAACAATTACACGTGGGATACCGTGAACACCGTCACCTACTACGAAGGCAGCGGCGATGCCAAGGGCATCAGCGCCGGCACCAAGCATCTCTTCAGCATCACGCAGCGGTTCAAATTCGGCATCGGACTCTTCTTTTCCACTTCCGCATATTCGAACTCGACAACGACCAGGGATACGACCGTTTCGATAAGGGTATATGATAACGGCGACACGATAGCCGGGCCCGAGGATTTCACGCGCACGGTCACCCAGAGCGAGACGTGGCTGACCGACGTCGAGGGCAGTACGAACAGCTTCTTGATACCGGTGGGGATTGAATTCGCCGTCATGCAGCCGCTGGTATTCCGACTTGGCGCCCAGCACTTGCTGTCTTACAATGATCGCACGACAACGACCGAGATGATCGATTACGAGCCGCAGCATACGGTCACCGTTTACGGTGATGGCAACGTGACCGAGGTCTTCCAGGATCCTGGACCGAGGCCGGAGAGGTCTGTTGTGCAGGAAACCGAAAAAGTACCGGCAACGAGCTACTACTATGGACTCGGCTGGATGGTCAACAAGAATCTCCAGATCGACCTGATGGGCTTCAACGAACTCACGGACCTCGGAACCTGGAGACTCTCCGCGACACTGAGATTCGACTGAATGCCTTCGTCCTGGTAAATGCTGATCAGCAATCCAGCGTTATTGATAAGGGAGAAGGGGCAATGTCCCTTCTCCCTTTTGTACGCCAGCGGCCCAATTCAATAACCACTATTATGAATGGACCTTAAAGAATATCAAGAACTCATCGAAAAGATATACTACGAGAAAGATTTGAAGCGCGGGCTCGACCAGACGTTCAACTGGTTTGTCGAAGAAGTCGGCGAACTGGCAAGGGCGATAAGAAAAAAGGACAAAGAAAAAATCAGGGAAGAATTCGCTGATTGTCTTGCCTGGCTTCTTTCGGTGGCATCGATCCTGGGGATCGATGCCGAACAGGCAATGGACAAATACGTTAAGGGTTGCCCGAAGTGTGGTAAAACACCATGTATATGTGAAGAAAACCGTACTGGTGATTCGTGATTCGTATTCGTCTCAACGACCGACCGAGCAGGTTCTCAGTCAAAGCTATTCCACGGCTCATCGCCGAAGGATATTCGAAAAAGCATCAGCCCAAGGGGTTTCAGAAGTACCTTGACGACGCACTCGGTGAGAGCAACGAGACGATCGTATCGTTGAGCCAAGCGCGTGACATATATGGGGTAGAAAACGATTTATGTTCAAGGGTAATCGATGAGTACGAAATCATATCGCGGCAAATCTACAAGCTAGCGTTGGTGTGGACTTCATTTGGGAAGGAAAAGCAGCAAGAATCTGAAATCGAGCATCCCAAACCCAACCATATAACCATCAGTAAGGGAGGTTAGATGATCACGATATTATTACTATGGATAACGGGCATAGGTCCGCCCGCGAACGTCCGCGCGCATGACGTTCCGAGTGATGGCGGAGGTGTAGTGGTGATCGAATGGAACCTGGCACCGGACGACGCCTTGCTCGACGGCTACGAGATCCACCGCAGCGAAAACGGGGTCGATTTTGTCAAGGTCGGATTCATCGGCAGAGGCCGGCGATCCTTCCAGGATCAGACCCATGACGGCACGACTTATGTCTACAAGGTCGCGGCGGTCTCCGATACCCTGAGGGCATTCTCGCTGCCCAGCGCCGAGGTCACGAGCCACGCATCCTGGATCAACGTTGCCAAACTGAACATCTATGTTGCGATGATCATTTTCGGCGGGCTCATCCTTTACTTCATATCCTGCGCCCGCCGCGGCAAGGCATTATTCATCAGAAAGATCGCGGGGTTACAGGCGATCGACGATGCGGTCGGCCGCGCCACGGAAATGGGCAAACCCATACTTTATGTCCTCGGGCTCGGATATATCGAGGACATCGCCACGATCGCCAGCCTCAATATCCTTGGCGAAGTCGCCAAGAAAACGGCCCAGTACAACACGAAGCTGATCGTGCCCAATGCCGACCCGATCGTCTATACCGTGGCCCGCGAGATCGTCAAGGAATCGTACACGAACGTCGGCCGGCCCGATGCGTACGATCCGGAAAGCGTCTTCTTCCTTGCCCGCGAGCAGATGGCATACGCGGCCGGCGTTGACGGCATCATGATGCGGGAAAAACCCGCAACTAACTTTCTCGTCGGTTACTTCGCCGCAGAGTCGCTCGTCCTGGCCGAGACCGGGGCGGCGACCGGCGCGATCCAGATCGCCGGGACCGACGCACTTTCCCAGTTGCCTTTCTTTGTCACGGCATGTGATTACACCCTGATCGGCGAAGAACTGTACGCGGCATCGGCCTATATCTCCAAACGACCCCTCTTGCTCGGCGCGATAAAGGGCGAGGACTATGCAAAGGTTATCATTGCCGCGGCCCTGATCCTGGCATCGATCATCGGCCTGCTGTCCCGTTTTCCGATACTGAATTTGTTCCAATAGGAGCCAAACATGAAAAAAACGATACCTCTGGTCCTCATATTCGTCGCCGGCCTGCTCGGCATCATCTCCTTTGTCATTCCCCACCCCGCGTATCAGACATACGACGAGTGGATACGGAACAGCTTCCTGCGCGTGCTTTCGGCCTTCGCAATGGTCCTTGCCCTGGGCAGTCTCCTGAGGGTGCATTTCGACAAGATCCGGCGCCGGCGCAAGAACTGGCAATACTCATGGTTGCTGCTCATCGCCTTCGGCGCATCATCCATCATCGGACTGTTCGGCGGCGTGGCCGCCGACGGCATTCTGCCGACGGCAATCGGTTCGTTCCATTTTGACATCCAGGTCCTGTACGAGAACATCGTGATCCCGCTTGCCTCATCGATGTTTGCCCTGCTGGCATTCTTCATGGCTTCCGCCGCATACCGCGCATTCCGCGTGCGCTCCACCGAAGCGACCCTCCTGCTGACCGCGGCATTCATTGTAATGATCGGCGTCCTGCCGCTTGGCCACAGCATATCAAAGCACTTGCCGATGTTTGTCCAGTGGATCCTGAACGTGCCTAATGTGGCCGGCCAGCGCGGCATCGTGCTGGGCATTGCGCTGGGCGTCGTAGCCACGTCGCTCAAGATCATCCTGGGCATCGAACGTGCCTGGCTCGGCGGTGGCGAATGAAGCTCCACGAGCGATTCCTCCAGATCGACCGCCGGATCATCTATGCCATACTACTTCTGGTCGTCACGCTGCCGCTCGTCTTCCGGTCGCCGCTGAAGGTCACGCCCATGAGCCCGGTTGAAAAACTCTTCGAGGCGGTGGATAACACGCCGGACGATATGGCGGTGATCATCGACTGCAGTTACGCACCCCAGATCAAAGCCGAAGTCGAACCGATGGCGATCGCCCTGCTGCGGCACGCGTTCAAGACGAGAAAGAAGGTGCTCGTGCTCAGCCTGTACGTCGAAATGATCGGGCTGGCGACCAAGGCCCTGAACCAGGTGGTCGGCGAGTTCAATAGCCTCGCGTTGACGGCCAATGACAGCATAATCTACGGCCGCGATTACGTCTTCCTCGGCTGGCAGCCCCCGCCCATCGTGCCGATGCTCGGCATGGGCGAGAGCATTTCCGCCATCTATGTCGTCGATTACTACGGCAACCAGACCGACACGCTCGCGATGATGAAAGGGATCAAGAACTACAACAACATAAACATCCTCGTTGCCCTGAGCGGCTCATCAATACCGATCTCATGGGTTGCTTACGCCCAGAACCGGTATGGTCTCAGGGTCGGCGTGGGCTGTACTGCGGTCTCCGGCGCGGACTTCTATCCTTACTACCAGACCGGACAGTTCACCGGACTGATGGTCGGCATGAAGGGGGCGGCCGAGTACGAAGAACTCATCGAGCGCCGCCGCGGAGTCGAGGGTCGGCGGATCGCGAGCGAGGCAATGCTCTCCCTCACCTACGCGCACCTGGTCATTATACTCTTCATCATCGCCGGGAACATCGGCTACTTCATCTCCCGCCGCAAGCAACGGAGGTCCCAATGATCACGGACATCAACCGGCAACCGAACGACGAGGGGAGGCCCTCGTGAATATCTCAACTGATCCGTGGATCTGGATAGCCTCGATCTTGAGCCTGGCGATCCTGTCCTTCCTTTACAAGGAAAACCCCATCTTCCGAGCGGCCGAGCACATCTTTCTGGGCGTCGCCAATGGCTACCTCGTGACTTTCTACTGGCACCGGATCCTCATGCCCATCCTCTTCCGGCCGCTTTTCCAGCAGGGCGACCTGCTCCTCATCATTCCGTTCGTCGTTGGCATTCTCTACCTTACGCGGTTCATACCGCGATTATCCTGGCTCGTGCGCATCCCGATCGCGATCTACATGGGATACTGGACCGGCGTCTTGATCCCGGCGACGATCCAGGCCCAGATCATCAAGCAGATGCAGGGCACGGTATTGACCTCGCAGAATTTCCAGGCATGGAATGCCGGTTCCTGGGGGATCGTCTGGTCCGTGATCATCTTCATCGGCGTGCTCTGCACCCTCTCCTATTTCTATTTCTCGCGCGAGCACAAAGGAGTTATCGGTGCCACGTCGCGCGTCGGCATCGTCTTTGTGATGACCGGGTTCGGCGCGGCATTCGGCTACACGGTCATGGCCCGTATCAGCCTCTTGATCGGCCAACTGCAGTTTCTGCTGGGAGACTGGCTCGGCATAATCAAGTAAAGCAGAAGCGGTTTCGACATCGCGTCACATGCGCGGCACCCGGCAGCCGGACCGCGTAACTTGCGGTTCACCGGCGCAGCGTGCAGCCACAATATCCTCTACTACTGATTTCGGCATTAATCAATTGTCAAATAATTGTAGTTGCCCACCTGCTCCTGAAGAGCATATCTCTTCGGAGATTCATTGGGCTATAAAATGCTTGATAAATCAAGCAACTACAATGGTTTGATATTCGTTTTTTTCTGAAAGGTAAACGTATTTTTGCCGAAATCAGTAATCACCGGGGCTAAGTATAATTCCCCCTATTTCCAGCGAAATGGACAATTCAAAGAACACGACGGTCATTTACCTTCCGACTCGATATACTCCCATGTTATGCATTGGCTCTGTTCCCAGTAACTGTCTGTGAAGGAGGTTCAATTAATATCGTCATGCTGGCCGGTTTCCTGGCCATTGCTCCGCCGGCCGCGGCGCGCGGCCATGATACGCCGGACGACGGCGGCCGCTCGATAACGCTCGAATGGACACTATCCCCGGATGATGCGGTGATCGATCGCTACGAAATATACCGGAGCGAGAACGGCGTGGACTACGAGAAGATCGGCGTCATGGGCCGCGGACGCGACCTATTCGAAGACGACACCGAAGACAGGAAGCAGTACTACTACAAAGTGGCGGCCGTCGCCGATACGGCAAGGATCTTCTCCGAGCCGTCTGCGCCGGTAATGAGCAGCGCGCAGTGGCTCAACCGGAAAAAGATCAACATCGTTGTTGCCGTGGCCGTCTTCGGCGGCCTGATCCTGCTCTTCATCCAGCGCGCGCCGGGGCAAGAAGCTGTACGTGAGGAAGATCGCCGGGCTCCAGGCGATCGAGATGGGCAAGCCGATCCTTTACTGTCCCGGTATCGGATACATCGAAGACATCGCAACCATTGCATCGGTCAGCATCCTCGGCGAGGTGGCGAAGAAATGCGGCGAATACGATACCAAGCTCATCAACCCGCATTTTGACCCGATCGTCTATACTGTGGCGCGCGAGATCGTCAAGGAATCCTACACCAGCGTTGGCCGGCCCGATGCATTCGACCCGGACAGCATTTATTACGTCACCGATTCGCAGTTCGCCTATGCTGCCGCGGTCGACGGCATAATGCTGCGCGAGCGCCCGGCAACGAACTTTCTTGTTGGCTGGTTCAGAGCCGAATCCCTGATCCTTGCCGAGACCGGTGCCTCGACCGGCGCGATCCAGATCGCCGGCACTGACCAAGTATCGCAATTGCCGTTCTTTGTCACGGCTTGCGACTACACCCTGATCGGCGAAGAACTCTACGCGGCATCGGCCTATATTTCGCGCGAACCGCTGCTCCTGGGCGCGATCAAAGGCGAGGACTGGGGTAAGTTGATAATCGGCGCGATCCTCATTGCCGGCTCGATCCTCGGCCTGCTCACCGCGTTGCCCATCCTGCAGTTATTCGATTAGGAGTCTAACATGAAAAGAAATTTGCCCTTACTGCTCGTATTCGTCTTCGGGATACTGGGGATCATTCCATTCATCATCCCCCATCCCGTCGTTCAAACGACCGATGAGTTCCTGCGCAACAATCTGCTGAAGATACTCGCCGCCTTTGCGCTGATTCTGGGCCTGGGCAGCCTTTTGCGGGTCCATTACGACAAGATAAAACGCAAGGGGCAGAACTGGGAGTATTCATGGGTGCTCATCGCGGATCGGCATCATCTTCGTGATGATCGGCTTTGGCTCGGCCTTCGGCTACACGGTCATGGCCCGCATCAGCCTGCTGATCGGCCGGATCCAGTACCTGTTAGGCCCCTGGTTAGGCATTATCGACTGAACAGAAGACTCTTTACTTTTTACTCTTTACTCTTTCGATTCTTCAGGTATAATGAGTCATCTTGGCTCTGATGACTCATTATTTCCTGAAACGAGCCGCACCCGCGGCCCGGCTATTCCATTACAGTTCGTTGCTTGACAATGCATTCAAGTACTATAAGCAGTCACAGCAGGAGGTTCGATGACCTTCCTTATTTTTGCCGGCATCTTTGCCCTCGCGCCGCCGACCGCAGTCCGCGCCTATGACACGCCCAATGACGGCGGCAGCGGGATCACGGTCGAGTGGATGCTCTCACCCGACGATAGCGTGATCGAGGGCTACGAGATTCACCGGAGCGAAGCCGGCGGCGACTATGAACTCGTCGGTTTTGTCGGGCCCGGACGATTGGTCTACGAAGACGATACTGAAGACAGCAAGGAATACGTCTATAAGGTCGCCGCGCTCCGGAACGCCGAGACCGCACATTCAGAACCATCGCGGCCGGCCCGCAGCCGGCCGCAGTGGTTTGATACGGGCGCGCTCGTTCTCCTCATCGGCGTGATCGTCTTCTGCACGATCATCCTCCATTTCATAAACCAGGCGAGGAAAGGCAAGAAGCTCTTCATCCGCAAGATCAGCGGTCTCGACGCCGTGGACGAGGCAGTGGGCCGGGCCACGGAAATGGGGCGACCGATCCTCTACTGCATGGGTATTGGACTGGTCGACTACATCGCGACGATCGCCTCATTCAACATTCTCGGCGAAATCGCAAAGAAAACCGGGCACTACGGAACCCCGTTGCTCGTGCCGACCTCGGATCCGGTCGTCTACACGGTGGCGCGCGAGATCGTCAAGGAATCGTACACCACGATCGGCCGGCCTGACCTGTTCGATTCGGACAGCGTCTACTTTGTGACCGACTCGCAATTCGCCTATGCCGCCGCGGTCGACGGTGTGATGCTCCGGGAAAAGCCGGCCGCGAATTTCTTCATCGGTTATTTCAAAGCCGAATCACTGATCCTCGCCGAAACCGGGGCGTCTACCGGTGCGGTCCAGATCGCAGGCACCGACCAGGTCACCCAGCTGCCGTTCTTCGTTACGGCCTGCGACTTCACCCTGATCGGCGAGGAATTGTATGCGGCTTCCGCTTACATTTCCAAAGAACCGCTGCTCTTGGGCGCGATCAAAGGCGAGGACCGGGGCAAGGTTGTCATCTTCAGCGTGCTGGTGATCGCCTCGCTCATCGGCCTGCTGACACGTTTTCCGATCCTGAGCGTTTTCCGATAGGAGCTGAACATGAAAAGAAGATTTCCTTTGTTGCTCGTCTTCATCATGGGTATCCTGGGCATCATACCGTACTTCGTGCCCCACGGAGCGTACCAGAACTTCGACAATGGACTGCGGAACGATTTCATCCGGATCCTGTCCGCCTTTGCCATAATCCTCGGACTGGTCAGTCTCATGCGGGTGCACAACGACAAGATCAAGCGCAAGCGGGAGAACTGGCAATACTCCTACGTGCTGATATTCGGTTTCGTGGCGAGCGGCGTGATTGGCCTGCTGGGCGGCATCGAAGGCGAACTATTCTTTCCGACGCGCATCGGGGGTTTTCAATTCGACATCCAGACCCTGTACCTCAATGTGATCGTCCCCCTCGGGTCAACGATGTTCGCCCTCCTGGCTTTCTTCATGGCCTCGGCGGCTTACCGGGCATTCCGCGCCCGCTCGGTCGAATCAAGCCTCCTGCTCTGCGCGGCTTTCATCATCATGATCGGTGTCCTGCCCCTTGCCGACCGGATATCGACCCACCTTCCATCCTTTGCCCAGTGGATCATGGATATTCCGAACGTCGCCGCAAAACGGGGCATCATGTTCGGTATCGCCCTCGGCGGCATCGCCACCTCGCTCAAGATCATCCTGGGTATTGAACGCTCATGGCTCGGAGGTAAGGAATGAAGATATTCGAACACCTGTCAAGGCTCGACCGTCGGATCGTATATCTGGTTCTTGCGGCCGTTGTAATAGTGCCGCTGGTTATTCCCTCGGTGCAGAAGGTCCGGGTCATGACGCCGGTCACAAAACTCTACAACGCCGTGGACGCGATCCCCAGCGACCGGATCCTGATGCTCGATTTTGACTACGACCCCCAGACCATGCCCGAGATCGAACCCATGGGCGTGGCCCTCTTGCGCCATGCATTTCAGCGCAGGATCAAGGTCGCGGTATTGTCGCTGTATGTCCAGCCCCTGGGCCTGGCCAAGAAAGCGCTCGATCAGGTCACCGAGGAATTCAATGGCCGGTCCGTTTCGGCCGCGGACAGCATCATCTACGGCCGCGACTACGTGTTCCTCGGCTGGCAGCCACCGCCGATCGTGCCGCTCTTGGGCATGGGCATCAGTATCACGAATGTCTACACGCGGGATTACTACGGCTACCGCACCGACTCGCTGCCCATAATGCGCAAGGTGAAGAATTTTAATGACGTCGGCATTCTCGTGTCCCTGAGCGGCGCAAGCGCGCCCCTCTGGTGGGTGGCGTACTCGCAGACCCGTTTCGGCGTTGCCGTGGGCGCGGGCATCACCGCGGTCAGCGCATCCGAATTCTACCAGTACTACCAGACCGGCCAGTTCTCCGGCTTGATGATCGGCATGAAAGGGGCGGCCGAGTATGAAGAAATCGTCGAAACGCGTCTGCAATTGAAAGACCGGCGCAAGGCGAGCGAGGCGCTCGGCGCGCTGACCACCGCCCATCTCACGATGATCGCTTTCATTATGATCGGCAACATCGGCTATTTCATCCGGCGCCGCCGGGAGGGGAGGCACTCGTGAATATCGCACACGACCCCTGGATCTGGATCAGCGGTTTGCTGACCCTGTGCATCTTCTCTTTTCTGTACAAGGATAACCCGTTCTACAAGTTTGCCGAGCATCTGTTCGTGGGCGTGGCCAACGGCTACTTCCTGACCTTCACCGTGCACCGCGTGCTCATCCCTAATCTCTTCACGCCCTTGTTCGTACAGGGCCGCATATTCTTCATACTACCGATGCTCGTCGGTACGCTTTATATCATGCGTTTTATCCCGCGCGTCTCGTGGCTCGTGCGCATTCCCATCGCGATCACGATCGGCTACTACACGGGCGCCGTGATCCCGGCCACGGTGCAGGCCGACATCATACGCCAGGTGCAGGGCACGATCCTCACGCCGGTCAACTTCCAGTCCTGGAACGCGGGGCCGACCGGAGTCCTCTGGTCCGTCGTGCTGTTCATCGGTGTCGTCTGCGTGCTCTCGTATTTCTATTTCTCGCGCGAACACAAGGGCGTACTCGGCGTGACCTCGAGGATCGGCATCATCTTCATCATGATCGGATTCGGCGCGGCATTCGGCTACACAGTGATGGCGCGCGTCAGCCTTCTGATCGGCCGATTCCAGTTCGTGCTCGGGCCCTGGTTAGGCATCATCGAGTAGCACAAGCGGCCAACAAAAAAGGGGGAGACATTTGTCTCCCCCTTTTCTTCAGCGTTGTATCGATCAGCGCATTGTGATGACCTTCTGCGCCACGTTGCCCTGTTCCGTCTCCAGCACGACGAAGTAGGCGCCATTGCTCAATTGAGAAGTGTTTATATTGATCTCCTGAGCACCGGCGGCCTGACCGCTGAAAACGTGCTGAACGAGCCGGCCGCTCACATCGAATACCTTGAGCGCGACATTGCCGGCCGCCGGCATCGTGAACGAAGCGCGGCAGATATTGGAGGCCACCGTCGGCGTCACCGAGAACCGGTACAGGCTGACCAGGTTGTTGCTCGTTTCCTGGATGCCGCCCGGCCAGGTGCCGATGACTTCAGACTCAAAATACAGAATGCCCTCTTCAGTGGCCTGATCCTCATGCTGCCAGAGCGAGTAGTGACGCACATGGCCGGCCGAATTGACCATGTGATCGGCAGTAGCTTCTCCGGTCCAATCACCCCACACGATCGTGCCCGTCTGGGCTGTGGACAGCGGCTGGGCGATCGTCCAGGTGCTGCCGTTATTTAGCGTCCACATGCCGCCCAAATGCGCGCCGTTATGCGTCGCCCACGTGACATTGTCACCGATGTAGATGTTGTACTTGCTTGAAGCAAGGACCATGCCCGACACCGGATCATAGGACAGATTAGGATACTGGCTGGGAGCACAATAATACAGAGTATCAGCAACCCAGTGCGAATCGGCGCCGTATACGTCCATATTCCATATCGACCAGGTCCAGGACCCCGGCGAACCGGATGCTTTTCCGACATGCGGCCCGCCCGTGCCGCCGGTGCCGATGTCATTGAAGATCACCCACGGCTCATCATTGACCACGATCGCATCGAATTCGTGCCACCAGTACAGGGAAGCAGCGTTCCAGGGCATGCCCGTGATCGGCGTCCTCGTAGACCAGTTGTACCCGCCGTCGGTCGATTCAATGTAGTACGGACCCCATATGGGAGTCGTGCCGCTGTAGCCCACCGTGTCGAGATAAGCATAGATCAGATAGCCGCCGGTCCCGGCCGCCAACGCACCGCAAGCACCGTTCGTCGGGATGAAACCCATGTTGATCGTGTCGCTGTACGTGTAGCCGCCGTCGGTCGAGATCCAGGCATACGCATAGCCATCGCCGGCCGAGAGGTAGTCCCAGCCCGTGGCCACGACCGTGGCCGGATTGTCCGGCAGCACGACCACGCTCGGCTCCCAAGGATAAGTATTCGGAGCGGCTGCGTTGGGCGGTACGATCGGCACTGAGAACGAGGGCGATGAAGGCAGATTCTCCTCGATCATGATCTGCATCTGGCAGTCGGTATAACCCAGGGTCGTCGTCTGGAAGCAGAACCACAATTCGCCCGGGTTCACGTGGAAATTAGGCGTCCCCGCAACGTCATTATACATCCTGCGGGCATTGCCGCTGAACGGACCGTACTTGGTCCACGTCGCGCCGCCATTCAATGAATACGCGACCTTGGCGATCATCGGGTTGTTCTGATTGCCGGTCTTCGCGCCGTAGAACACGGCGATTGCTTCGCCGCCATTCGAAACGGCGATGCTCTTGCCCTGTGATCCGAGCAGCGAGCGGATATTGCCGACCGAGTCTATGTTCACACGGTCCCACGCCGGCGCCCCTGGATTGGCTGAGACACCGGTCACGTTCGGCGCATCGATCGGGTCTACATTGTAGGGCAGAGCCCAACCAAGGACCGCAATGGCTAACAGTAACATACCAAACCGTCTCATTACATCCTCCTTTTTCGTTGTTATCTCCACGTTGAGATGCTTGTTCAGCCGCACACCTCCTTTCCCTCACTCAAAGGGGCGTG
>JACUUY010000139.1 GCA_014859085.1 Caldifarciminota bacterium | reverse complement strand
TAGTGGATGCCGACAACTACCTGCTTGAAGTATCCCGTTATCTTCACCTGAATATAGTGCGCAAGCAGCACGCCCGAGCCTTGGGCCAGAGAGCACGCTGGGAAAAGGGGCGGGATTATCCGTGGAGCAGTCTTGCCGGCTATGCAAACGAGCGCCACGCGGTTCCTTTTGTCAACTATGACTTGATCCTGGGCATGGTCGGCGGGCGCCGCGCCTATCGTGCTTTCGTGATCGATGGAATAAAGAAAAACATTGAAGATCCATTCAAGCGTGTGCGGAGCCGCGTCATTCTCGGCCGCGATGCGTTCATTACCCAGGCCAAGCAGTATCTAAGGCGCGGGTCGCGACGCGAACAGCCAGCCTACCAGGACTTAATGACGCCGGTATTGGAGCCGGAGCAGTTGCTCGGAATACTCAGCCGCGAGTGCGGGATCAACATCGATTCACTGCGGCAACGTCGCACGGCCGGTGAGCTGAGGGGGATCGCGGCCGAGCTACTGTTCAAGTACTGCGATATTACGCAGACGCAAATCGGCAGATTGTTAGGCAATATCGACTACGTCTCGGTCCATCAACTGCGCCGAAGGCTGAAGAAAAAGATGGCGGACGACCCGGCGGCGAGGGAGCATTACCGCAGGATCGAGGCAAAGATCAAAGCTGCATGTATAATGTAAAGATTTGACCCCATTGGCTGCTGCCAAACGGATAGCCAAGCCAGGCATAGACCTTTGCTCCAGAAATATTCGTCTTCACTTGCCTAAATCTACAGAGATTACATGAAATTCTTTCTTGTTTGTCGATATCCCAAAGTACAATTTATTATCTCTCAACACCGCCGTAATGCCAAACTCTCCCAAGTTAACCCAAGGCAATGCATTCATCTTTCTAAATACTGGATACATATCTATCGTCTCTTTTAGACCTTCGTCAGGATCTATTACCCATATTATAGTTGAATCGTTACTAAAGATATTGGTAAAAATTAACCGACCCAAATCATCAAATCCCAAACAGGTTAAACCAAGCAGAGTAAATTCATTGGGCATTTTGATACCACTTCTTCTTATCTCCCTGCCTTCAAAATCAATAACTATAATTCTGTTGGTTTCAATAGGATCCCAGGATGTACGTTCAAATAATTGGGCGGCTATATATAAGGAGTCTTTGCTTACGAATGCATCACCATCGTATATCTCGGGAAAGTCAATTTCGGTTATTTTTACAAAGCTATCCTTTGTAAGATCATATTCAGTGAGTCTGTATGTTATTATATATCCTGGTTTGTTTATAAATAAATCGCTGTATGTGTAGCGCCAAAATATAAACAGCAAACTGTCCGATGCCCAACCACTGACGGGAAAAGCTAACCGTGGCAAAACAACCTTGTTTAATATCTTACCCGTTAGATCTAATTGATAAAATATTTGTTCGAGGGTACTATGTGGGAGGGTGCTAAGAAGGCTGCCAGTTAACCATATATGATTCTGACTTAGAAAAAATAAATCAAATTCACCGAGTGAATCCTGAACCGCTTTAATGTCGATCTTGTTGCGCTCATGTCCAACACTATCATATACATAAACCTTCCCATCTGCTTGCTTAATCACCCAGAACTGTCCCTTTTCATCAATCGCTAATTTAGGCATATAAGGATATATAGGGTATTTTGATGAAACTTTTGCGGTGAAAAGTAGCTTGCAATTCGTATCTGCCAGACAACTGGCTATAGTTATTACGACAAGACCAAAAATAATGGTAAGCCTCATTTCTTACTCCTTATCGTATAAAATACTACCTATTCTCTTCTGTAATTCTTTCTTTATCTTTAGGAATAACACGGCCTATGCCAATAAATTCCCCATACCAATTATTCGCTGTTATGTTAGTAAAAGATTTCAAGCCAGTTTCTCCGCTCGCCATTCCTTTTCCTCTCGCTCCCATTATTCTAACCATTTCGCTTTTGGCTTCAGAAATCATGATGACATGATATTTGCCAGGAATTGGCTTTCCATCATTACTGAGTTGCTGAAAGAATATTACATCGCCTTCCTCTGGAGTATATTTACCAATATCACCTAAGGCGATGAATTCCCGACCAGGTTGTTGAAACCAATTTTGCATGTTCGCAAACCAATTACTCCATTTACCCTGATATTTTTCACCCGACATTGGAAAATCACTATGACCAGCACCTCGATAAGCATATGAAACAAACCTATCACATACAACATTCGTAAATGTATTATAGTCATTTCCGTATATGATTTTGAGAAGGTTAGTGCGCCCAAAATCTCGCGCTTCTTTCTCCTCTTTACCATGCGGATCTATATACCGCAAGGGATAAAAGTTTAGCGATATTGGTTCTCTTAGGTTTAGACTTCCAGTGCCCATAATTGGATCCGGTGTAATGAATCTTCCTATTTCCGGCATATAGTATCTGGCACCGAAGTAATAGAGGCCAGTCGATTGATCATATTCCTTACCCGTGAAGCGATAGTTGTTGTTACTGGCACCGGCAATGCTGTACTGCCGGAGTGACACTTTGTTTGCCTCTCGCTATAAGTGCTATCGGCACCTGGATACCCATACTGGATTGTAGCAGTTACCATCCTCGGTGAATGTCAGTTGCCTCTGGTTCTGCCCGTCTGCTTGCATGATGTAGATCTCAGAATGCGACCTATCCCAAGTATCCAGGGTAGATGCAAAGACAATATACCTGCCATCTGGTGACCAACAAGGATGAAAATTATCGTTCCATCCTTTCTGTTCGGCGAGCTTTCTATGATCAGATCCATCGATCTTCATGACATTGATATCTAGCGGAGCATGGGCATCAAGGGAGCTCTTTTGAACAACTGCAATCACTTGTCGGTCTGGTGATGGCACGACCTCTATTGTACGCAGGTCACTGATAACTGATCTTTCGCGCGTCCTAACATCAATTTTATACAACCCTCCCATAAATGGGCAAAAAACCACTTCCTGGTCTGTAACCCAATCCAGGATTTGAATTGGACCGAGTTCATAGTCGGCATCATGTATCGAAAACGGCACGGGATTATTCACATCAATTACACAAATCTCTAAACAAGCATCTCTTACGCCAGCAATTCGTCTACTATCAGGCGACCACCGAGGAAGGTATAAACCCGAAGGTGAGCTGTCTTCAGCAACAACAATCCTTTTGGTCTCAGTCTCAGCATCATATATGTACAAGTTGTAGTCAAAATCCGGATAAGCAATCTGATTGCCAGTGGGGGACCAGGAATAAGGGGGTTTATATAACTGAATTGGTTGTTTTTTTTCGATCTCCCGAACCGTAAAATCATTCAGATTGAGCAGGTTAATGATACCGGCAGCATAAGGATGATCCGTACCGGGGACGTTTCTATTACCCCTCAGAAAAGCCAGCCATTTGCCGTCTTTTGAAACCGCCAGACCAGATTGTAATGCCTTGGAATAATCGCGATATAACTCCCGCACATTCTGGCCGTCAATATCCATAACACAAATCGCTTTGTATTTCTTTCTTGAGACGATATAGATGATCTGGTCAGATTTCCAGTCTGTTGCAGATCCTCGGAAAACCATGGTTTCATGCCAAGAACAATGAACCAAGAACAACAGGACTACACAATTCATTATACCTACGCCAATCCTAATCCTGTATTGCATAAAATACCCCTTTTCCATGCAGGAAGATAATTTCGCCAGGTACCATCACTCTGCTAAATAAGGCTTGAAAATATCCCTATCCTCGATCACGATATCGTCTCTGCCTTTGATATCGTTAATAATCTCCTGATACATCTGATTCTGTTTATCACGCGCATTGTAAGTACACCACCCGGCATCAGTAAATCTTGCTTTCTTTGCCTTAACCATCTCTTGTTGCCAATTTTCATAATCGGCCTCAGTGGTAATATCTTCATTTCCCGCAATCTCCGTTGCATGGACCAGCTCATGACCGATAAGATAACCTTGGGTTGTTGGAGCTTCAGAACTTACAACGAAACACCAAATCTGTCTTCTGCCTCCTACGGGTTCTCTTAACATTGTCTTTCCGCGGTAAGGTTTCTTATCCTGAGGATTCGTCTCTTCTCTTCCTATCCAAACTAACACCTCCCGATTTTGTCTTAATCCATCATAAATTTCTCTGAATGTCGCTGATCTGCGATACGCATCGGCAACATGTTCTCTCATTTCAGCAACAGTTCTAACATCTCGCCCATCCGGATCAACATATCTTGTTGGGTTATCCACGCAGTAATTATACAAGTTCATCGCAATAGGTTTCTTTCTATTCAAACTACCGGTGCCCATAATCGGATCTGCAGTAATGAATCTCCCGATTTCAGGCATATAGTAGCGTGCGCCGAAGTAATAGAGTCCGGTCGATTGGTCGAATTCCTTACCCGTGAAGCGATAGTTGTTGTAACTGGCGCCGGCAATGCTGTACTGTTTGCCAAACGGATAGCCAAGCCAGGCATAGATCTTTGTGCCTGAGTTGTCGCTCATCGCCTTAGCACTGCCGAGATGGTCGTTATGATAGAAGTACTTGTATGTGACCCGCACCTTGCACAATTTCCTGCCGTTTAGGTAAACATAATAGGTCTTGATCCGCCCAAACCTCTCTATCTCGCACAACGCCTCACCCGACAATCCAGTTAGGTAATAATATTGTTCACCAGCAATCGCTTCTGGCTGTTGATTATCCTTTGGTGGAATTGCACCGCCCAACACCTTCTTCACACGTTCGCCCTTAGCATTATAAACAAAATCTGTCGTCCGGGATTCAAGGTTATTTATGAATACAGGCCGGTTTTCGTAATCATAGGTTAAAATCAATTTGCCGGTGATGCCTGTCAAATTGCCATTGTTATCATAGGTGAACGTATATTGATCGGCACCGGTTGTGCTGGAAAGACGATGCGTTGCGCCATGATAACTGTAAGTAGTCGTGTTAGAACCAATAATTTCCTGATATCGACGGCTTATCGCATAGTTCGATGTGTAGTTGTAAGTACCATTACCCCAGGGTCCATTAAATGTTTTCAAACGATCTATGTCATCATAAGTAAAACTCTGATTATTC
>JACUUY010000138.1 GCA_014859085.1 Caldifarciminota bacterium | reverse complement strand
CAAATTATACACATGATTAATATAATGTCAATATACTTATGAGACGGTCAGTAGTAGCCATGTTTTTTTCGATAGAACCTCTGCAGACAATCACCGGGACGTTTGAATATCAAAGATTGGGCGAGGATGTTCTCTGTTTTGGAGACATAAACGGAGATGGTTATGATGATTTGATGTATACAGCAAAAAACTTCTCGAGCGTATACCCAACTATCTGGGTTCTCTTCGGCGGTGCAAATTTCGACAATATCCCTGATGTTGAACTCACTTACTACCCACCTTATTATGGGAATTTTGCATACGCAACTTGGTCGTGTGATCTTAATCTAGATGGTTACGATGATGTAATAGCGTCAAATCCGATTGAATTCGGTCAAGCTGGAGATCGAGGAAGAGAAATATTCATTTATTTTGGCGCTGCAGATATAAGCGGTATCCGTTATCCTGATATCACCATTCCATGTCCTGCTCAAGTCAACACCGATTATTACGAGTTTGGTTTAGATCTATGTACAGTCAATTACTGCACTGGCTCGCCTCCTGTGAACGATGACTATCCTGCCATCGTTGTTGGCTGTCCTCAACGTATTGGCCAAGCCTTAAAAGGAAGAGTATTTGTATATCGCGGGCCAGATTACCAAACCTATGTTGAGTTACATAATCCCTTACCAGGGGTATACGGTGATAGACTCGGATTTTCAGTTACTACTGCAGATTTCAACAACGACAGAACTGATGAAATTGTTGCAGGAGCATATGGATATAATGGTGAACGTGGAGCTTTGGTTGTATGGTGGGCCTGGGAGGATTGTCCAGTGATGGACATGTGTGTTGATCCACCTGTTAGTGCAGGAGCACGATTCGGTTGGGATTTATCAGCCGGGGACCTAACAAATGATGAATTCAGTGATCTTGCTGTTTCCGCGTTCCGGGCATATCCAAACAAAGTCTTTGTCTCTTACGGTCATAGACAATGGGGGATGGGCGGTCCATGGAACTTTAACCAAACACTTGTGTCCCTTGATAATCCCAATTATGACTTCTTTGGAATATGCATTGGATATTGTGGTGATGTGAATAACGATGGCATTGGTGATCTCGTTGTCGGCGCTTGTCAAAATGGAACGGGCGGTGTGGGCAATGGCTATGCGGCTGTGTACTTTGGTGGTGACGGCACCATTGATGATCAAGCAGATTATGTCATCTACGGCGAACACTATGACAGCGGTTTAGGATATGAAGTGAACATACAAGCAGGGGACATGAATGGCGATGAATACTGTGAGATTGTCGCGAGTGCACCCTATTATGACGGCAGCGGCTACCTGAGCGTGGGTAAAATCTACATTCATGGGGAAGTCAGCCTGCTGTCAGATAACCCACTGGCCTTGGCCTACAACGGTAATCGTCACCTGGCGCGCACGCCGAGAGGCGATGCCCTCCATCTCGTGTATACCAGCGACGATAAGATATTCTATTTATATTCATCCAATGGAGGCAGTGCATGGCAGTCACCAACGATAATCGGCGAAGGTCAATTCCCGGCAATCACACTCGATTCTGATCATCTGCCCTCAGTAGCCTGGACAGACGAGGAAGGTGGTTTGTGGTATAGGAGACAAGCCGCGGCCGGTATTTGGGGTCCGGTGTATCATCTCGATGACCCGGCTGGCAGTGACGTGCTGCATCTGAATTCGCCGCCCGCCATGTCGATAATTCCAGGAGAGCCGAATGACATTGTGCATATTCTCGTGACTCGATCCGGGTTGATTCCACAATACACTTATGCGTATGCCCACACGCTTGAGGATTTTGCGTTTCCCATTAACGACCCAGGTCAAGGTTGGTTTGACATAATCGAGGAAAGGCTTGGTCCGTTGGAGCCGCCGCTGCGCTCTTTTCCATCGGTCACCAGGGATTTCGAAAATACATTGCATCTTGTTTGGCAGCGTTTAGATACGGTCTGCTATGCTGTGAAGCCACCGAACGAGTGGTGGGATAATTGGGGACCGCAATTCGAAACAGAGCGCATGCGATCTGCCCATCCCTTCGTGGAGACCTACGGCGATTCCATCTTCGTAGTCTGGCAGCACAGGGAAACGCCGTCCAGCAAAGAAGAGGTGTGGCGAGCGCGCAGGCACCTTGCAGTGCGTTTTCGATGGGCAAATCTCAGTCGAACCCCGGGGCAATTCTCACTCTATCCGATCAACGCGTCCGGTCTCGCTACGACCTTTGTGGATGAGATCTACCCCACGCCGCCCGATGGCGAGTACGAGGTTTATTGGAAAAGAACCCCAGATGACCCGCTCCACAATATTAGCAACAGCACATCGGTCCGTTCGATCTATCCCCAGACCGCATTGAGATTCGACCAGGTAGCGGACAATCATCTCTACGTCATCTGGCAGGAAGGGAACGAAGAACCCTATCAAATAAAGTTCAAGCGGGAGTTCGTGCCTGATCCGCCGCCTGCATTCTTCACCTCAGACAACGGCCGGGATGTTCCTTCGCCCTATCTGGTGGAACGCGATACCTTCTTTGCCGGCTGGACCGTGCCGGTTGATGTCGGCTTTGACAGTGTTAGCTACCGATTCCGCCTCGAGCCTGGTTACTTCTACATTCTGAAAGGTATTGTCTATCACCAGGGTACTGGCCAGTGGCGGGGTTGGGTGCGGTTTGATGGTGCTGAGCCGTTTCAAATCGCTTACAATGCCTGTCTACCGGAGACCGTGGTTGTTATGATCCCGCCGAGCCTCTATGAAGACAGCGTTTTGTCGGTAACCCTGGGCAGGGACAACGGCGATTTCATCACGGTGGGCTCGATCTACATCTATCGCTACGAGACGTTTCCCGGCGGTGGTGGAGGACCTTTGTCGTACCGGGACGACGTGTTGAACGAACACTTGATACGTACGTGGCCTAATCCATTCGTGCAGCAGCTGAGCATCGAGTTTGCCATTCCAGCCGAGACCGAAATCACGATAAGTATTTATGATGTTGCAGGCCGGCTTGTGAAGTATCTTCACAAAGGGGCGATCGGCAGTGCTGGTGTTCTGCGCTGGCAGGGAGAGGATGAGATAGGGAAAACGGCTCCGCAAGGTGTATACTTCTTACGCGTTGAGGACCCCGCAACGAACAAGTCGATCTGCCGGAAGATAATCAAGGTTGACTAAACACGAGGAGGCGGGATAGAACATGCACGTCTGTTCCGCCTCCTCATAGAAAGTGCGACGCATCTGGGGCCAGGCCGGTTACGGCACGATGTTGACGCAAGGCGTGGTGTTTATATAATAATCGCAAGGGCGGAACTATGATATCGTATTTATTGATCGCGTCTCTGTTCTGTAGTTTCAATATGAAGTGGTATCTACCCCAGGGGGTAGGTGGTAGTAATGAATGGTTACTAGTTATGGATACTGACCGCGACAGTCATTGGGAGTTGATGTTTACCACCTACGATGGCTGGTCATACTTTGTTTTCGTATATGAGTTGCACCTACCAAATTCATGGGAGGTTGACTCAATCCCATATCCTCACGATCCTCAACTCTGGGATGGTGGTGATTTTGATGGTGATGGCTTATACGATCTTGCCATGCAGTGTGGCAGTACAAGCCCGCTGTGGGTGGGTATAACAATCATTGAATCTCCGGATTCCTTTTCCCATCCCAGCCAGGAGGTGTGGCGGGATACGGTGGGTTCTCCCTTGGTGACACCAATTTGCGCATACGACATCGACCAGGATAGTCTGCCTGAGATTGTCAAGGTACAAGGTGATCTTATCCATCTGCACATCTATGAGAGCATCGGCGATAACCTCTATGATATAGTCGCCCAAATCACGACTGCTGCCCCTAGCAGCGCATCATCGCCCCTTGCTTTTGGTGATTTTGATCTGGATGGCCAGAATGAATTTGCCTGGGGCTATATGAATGGTCACTGTAGTGTCTGGGAATGTGTCGGTGATAATTCGTATCAGGAGGTACTGTTATATCAACTGCCAACCGGTAATGTCATAGATTGTTTTACTGTGCCTGATGCGGATGGCGACGGCAAGCTGGAATTCGTGCTTAAGGGTTATAATCCTTCAACCGGGCGGATTGAGGCTTTCATCCTTGAGGCAACCGGTGACAATACCTATGCGGTCATCGCGAGTTTTGACCTTGCGGGCGGCAGTGTTTATTACTGGGGCGGTCTTTCCGATGCCGGCGATGTGGATGGTGATGGGGTGCCTGAGATACTCATTGAGGGCTGTCAGACTATTTATATTGTGAAGGCGGCGGGTAATGACAGTTTCTATGTCTGGGAGACCTTGCCCGGCCATGTTGATGGCTCCTGTGTGCGGGTTTTTGATCTTGACGGTAATGGTTATGCCGAGGTGATTGTTTCGGGCCATAATGAGACACGCATCTATGAATACGACCCGGGCGCCGTGGAGGAGATTGGGAGCGAAGATGTCCAGGAGGTTAGCTTTGAAATCTATCCAAATCCCTTCCAAGACAATCTGAGTATCACATACCAATTGCTGGGTATGTCATCTGGGCAGGCAATCGGATTGATAATTTTCGATGCGTGTGGTCGCACTGTAAGGCAATATAATCAATCTGTCATCATACAAGGCACCCGGATTAATTGGGACGGTGCTGATGGTTCTGGCAGCAACCTGCCCGGCGGTGTGTATTTCGTGCGTTTAGAATCAGATAACCACAGCATAACCAAGAAGATTGTAAAACTACGATAGGCGAATGAAATGCCGAGAGTCAAACTAGAGGCAAAAGACTTCACGATAATCATGGTAAAAACATTATCAAACAAAAGGAGAGAGTAATGAATTTAAGCGTCATTAAGAGAACCAGTCTTATCTGTTAGCATTCAGCGAAAACTGGACAAAACCACGGTTTTTTAGCAGAGACTTTACCAGGCTGTACAAGTTCATTTCTTAACCTCTAACCCCAGATTATATACCCGTCCTCTTGCCAATGTCAATGCCTTCTTTGCGGCTCTCTTTTTCAGAATTTCCTCCTTCCGTCCTGCATAAAGACGTTGTCCCGTGCACTGTTGAAATTCGGTAACGAACCCTATTCATAATACTAAGCA
>JACUUY010000137.1 GCA_014859085.1 Caldifarciminota bacterium | reverse complement strand
ATTGCAAACCGCAGGGCTACCCGTAGTTGGAAACAACGGGTCAGGAAAGCCCTGCTCTACAGAATGAAACATGGCTCACAGGATGTGACTGAGTGTTTCAATGTAGTGATCGAGCTCTTTTTTCGTT
Organism: Caldifarciminota bacterium; assembly: GCA_014859085.1. GTDB lineage: Bacteria > Hydrothermota > Tepidihabitantia > SM23-42 > SM23-42 > SM23-42. The sequence goes on along the minus strand of JACUUY010000137.1, from coordinate 4,988 downwards.
CTTTTTTCGGTCACGGCCACGAGGAACCGGTTCATGTCTTGCCCGTCGAAGATCGATAACGGAACGCCGCCAAATATCCTCTGCTCGAGCAAAGCATCGAGCACTTCTTTTGCCGGCCGGTCAACCTCGACGAGGAACTCTTTGAAGAATTCCTGCGCATAGGCAACCTTGATGCCTTTCAATTCCTTGAGCCGGTCGTGCAGATAGTGGCTCTTTGACAGACACAGGTTTCCGACCTCAACGATCCCCTGCTTGCCGAGCGTGCACAAGTAGATCAAAGCGCACAGCGCCATCAGTGCCTCGTTGGTGCAAATGTTCGAAGTCGCCTTTTCCCGGCGAATATGCTGCTCACGGGTTTGCAGCGTGAGGACGAACCCTCTCTTACCGTCAACGTCGGTCGTCTCACCGACGATCCTTCCCGGCATTGACCTGATGAAATCCTTCTTCGCGGCGAAGATGCCCAGGAGCGGACCGCCAAAACTCTGGGGAACGCCCAATGCCTGGCCCTCACCAACCACGATGTCAGCATTGTACTCGCCCGGCGGTTTGATAACACCCAGCGATATGGGATCGACAACAGAAATTAGCAACGCCCCATGGTCGTGGACGATCTTCTCGATCCCGGCCGCCGATTCCAGGAAGCCGTAGAAATTGGGCTGCTGAATGCAGACGCAACTCGTATCGCCGTCAGCCAGTTCCTTGAGTCTATCGGTATCGATCACGCCATCCTTTGCCGGACATTGAACGATCTCAATCCCGCACTCGCGCGTGTAGGTCCTGGTGATCTGCTGATACAGAGGATGGATCAAAGCGCTAAGAATTACCTTGCTTCTGCCCTTTATCGCGCACGCCATGTGGCACGCTTCGGCCAGCGCCGAACCGCCGTCATACATCGAAGCATTGGACACACCCATGCCGGTCAGCTCGCATATCGCACTCTGGTATTCAAATATCGTCTGCAGGGTGCCCTGCGAGACCTCGGGTTGATAGGGCGTGTAAGCCGTGTAGAACTCGCTGCGCGAGATCAGGCTGTCGACTATGGCCGGGATATAGTGATCATATACGCCCGCGCCCAGAAATGACAGGTACTCATCGTTGTTGAAATTCCTGCCGGCCAGCCCGTCAATGATCCTCCTCACTTCGCTCTCGCTGACACCACCGGGCATTGGGATCTCACCGCAGTACTGCAGATCTTTCGGGACTATCTTGTCCAGCAATTCCTCAAAGGACGAAACACCAATCCTCGCCAGCATCTCTTTTTCGTCTTGGGATGTCAGGGGCAGGTATTGCATCAGTGTTTCTCGATCAATTCTTTGTATTGCTCAGGCGACAGGAGCTCGCGCGCCTCTTTCGGATCAGCCACCTTGACCTTGTATAGCCAACCCCCGCCATACGGGTCCTTGTTGATCAACGCAGGTTCTGCGACAACCTTGTCATTTACGTCGATGACCTCGCCGCTCAACCCGGCGTACAGGTCGCTGACCGCTTTCACCGCTTCGATCGTGCCGATCGCATCTCCTTTCTTGACCTGCTTCCCGACCGCCGGAAGTTCAACCATTACAATATCCGACAACTCGGACTGCGCGTAGTCGGTCAATCCCTCAACCGCGGTATCGCCGTCGATCTTCACCCACTCGTGCTCCTTGGTATATTTCACGCCCTCAATAACGTTAGCCATCATGCCTCCCTCCGCCCAACTGCCGCATGGGCGGTAGATTCAAACGGATAAAACACGGATGCAAACAGATAATCAACAATTTCTGGACCAAGAAAGACATCGCTACTTTCGCGTACCGTGCTTGTAGAATGGACCCTTGATTATTTCGACTTCAATGGGCTCCCTGCCCATGACCTTCAGTCTATTACCAACCTCAGCGTGCGCCAGGTTCACATACCCCATGCCGATGCCCTTTTTCAGAGATGGCGCAAAAGTACCGGACGTAACGGATCCAACCTTCTCGTCACCGGCGTAAATATCCTGGTGCTGTCTCGGAATGCCGCTTGCCAATACCTCAAAGCCGATCAGTTTACGCTGCACGCCGCGCTTCTTGATCTCGACGAGCGCCTCCTTACCAATAAATTCTTCCTTATCTAATTTCACTATCCAACCGAGAGCTGCTTCCAGCGGGTTGGTTGTCTTGTCGATGTCGTTCCCGTAGAGGCAATAGCGCATCTCGAAGCGTAATGTATCCCTCGCGCCCAAACCAACCGGCTTGATGTCGTATTCCCTGCCGGCGCTGAAAACCATGTCCCACGCGTCGGCCGCATACTTATTGTCGAGGTAGATCTCAAATCCGTCCTCACCCGTGTACCCGGTGCGTGATAGAATGACCGGGATGCCCTTCATGTCCGTTTCCATTGCCCAATAGAACTCCAGCGGTGAAATATCGGCATCGAACAACTTCTTCATTACCATCTCTGCTTTCGGTCCCTGGACTGCCAGTTGTCCGAAATCCTCGCTCGTATTCTTGATATCAACATCGTATTTCTTGTTCTCCATTATCCAGGCAGAGTCCTTATCGGTGTTCGAAGCGTTGACGACGAGCAGGATCCTATCTTTCAGGTTGTACACAAGCAGGTCATCGACGATACCTCCGTCAGGGTACAGGAACGCCGAATACTGCACCTGGTTCAATGCGAGTTTTGACGCATCATTGGTCGTTATGTAGTTCACGAATTTGATACGGTCCCTGCCTCTGATCTCAACCTCTCCCATATGGGAGACATCAAAAACGCCAACCGTGGTGCGGACCCTGTTATGTTCCGGAATGATGCCCTCGAACTGAATAGGCATCAAAAAACCGGCGAATTCAACGATCCTGCCTCCACTCTGGACATGTTTTTCATAAAAGGGGGTCTTCTTTGCCATGGATGATTATATATAAGAGAACCGCAAAGTCAACGTCTTTGGCGGTAATAACAGCGACGGAAAACATGGGTAACTATGATCCGAGAGCAGCCTGCCGGAGGTCATACCTCCCACAACAGCCCCTAAACCCAATACGGTTGCTAACAGCAACTACCGGTTTTGAAATTCTGATTTTGGATTTGTTTAGGATTTAGATATTCGAATTTAGGGTTTGGGAGCGTCAGCGACCAAGTACCGTCGTCTTCTTTGCCCTCGTGACCTTGTCGTGATATTGATATTCCAGGTATACTATGTAAATACCCTTGGGCAGGGCGCCCCTGGATGACGTGCCATCCCAATAGAGCGTGCCCTGTTCAATGGTCCATGGCTCGTTCCGGCATATATCGTGTATCCTGATCCCACGTGTGTCGAAGACAGATATCGTCAGCTTGCCCGGCACTTCAGGCAGGCGGTAGTCGATCTGGAGGCGGTCGTTTATGCCGTCATTGTCCGGCGTGAAGACCGGCGGCGTGAGCGCCAGTTCGCCGATCTCGCCGGTAACGATCAGCAGTTTGAATGCACGGTTGTTGGACAGATTCACATCATTCGGGTATTCGACCGTGAACCCGAGCAGATGACCACCCTGAGCCGGATGCTCGTACGTAAAGGAGTGCGCCACACTCGCCAGAGCACCGACCCACAACCCCTCGAGATCGGCGATCAACTCACCGGTGTTCATGATACTGTCACCATTTGCATCATCGAAGATCGTCAGGCGGTATTCGTCCGTCCCACTCAAACCAAGATTCCTGACGATCACCTCGATCTGCACGTTCTCACCGGCCATGGCCACGGCCGGCATGAACCAGATCGATTGCGAATCGACCGCCAGGTCGAATGCATTGGCAACGCTGTTCGCACGCCCCGGCGTGCAACCGGATGTGTCAATTGACGGATGCCAGTTAGAAGAATGGTCTGGCAGATCAAGGGCGATCCTCTCCCATGAAATGCCATCACCCGGGTCCAGGGGAAAATTGTCGAGCGAATCATACGGCGTACCGAACGAGGTAGTGCAGCAGTCAACGACCGAATAAAGAATGAGGGGGTCTGTATTGGTCAGCCCGTCGCAGATCGTGGTTTCATCCGTGGTCACTATCAGCGTGGAATCGGGTATTGCATAGGGCTGCCAGTTGCCGCCCGTCGTGTCCGGGCTGCAATATTCGCGATCGAGGATCAACGCGTAACTCTGTGGATAAATGAGGGTCGAGTTGATCCGGACCGCCGGATATTTGACCAAGATCGAATCATTCGTCCACGGGCAGATTTCGTCAGGCGGCGCAGGGTCAAAATCCCATATCCGGTATGATGAGAGATCCACCGTGTCCGCGCTCTGATTGTGTATCTCAACATATTCGTTGCGGTCGCCGCATGTCAACTCGGGGCCCCGGACATTGGACATTACTTCGGTAATAAGGATCGGCGAATCGGCAATGATCAATACAAGGGCAAGCAACACAATACATTATATGAACCGACAGAGTGATGTCAACAAGCATTCAGGGATAGGGCAAGGCTAAAGCCTTGCCCTACACTAACTTCAGCACATATCGAGCATCAAGAATCAAGAATCGAGTATCTACGTTTCTTATTTCGGATTTCGCGCTTCGGATTTAGGATTTACGGACGTGTGCCTCAATCCTATCGTCCATACACAATGTAGTTGCCCATTTCATTGGGCGACCCCGCATACAGCTAACCGAACCTGATAAATCAGGTAACTACAATGGGAAGATCGTTGGCGCAAACCTGAAGGTTTGCCCTACATCATTCCCGGTTCTTGCTGTTTTGGTCATTCGTATTTCGGATTCAGGATTTACAGTGTTGGTGCACCTCCGCTTCGTTCTGCTATCCCTCCGTTTCACTATCCCTCCGTTTCACTATCCCTCCGTTTCACTACGGGACCTACGGCAGGACCTACGGCGGGACCTACGGCGGGACACTGAATTAATCAGCCAAATCAGAGATTTGGGACAAATTCGTGCGGGACACTCAAATTTTCAACTTCCGTAAATTGTCGAACAAAGTGAGAGAAATCGAACACTCAATACAAAGACGTTGAATCAGTTGCTGCCGGATTGAT
>JACUUY010000136.1 GCA_014859085.1 Caldifarciminota bacterium | reverse complement strand
TATCACCATCCAACTATAACGGCGAAGGACATTATCGAACAGAAGAACTTATAACTAAAACGCTGCCTAACACCAGGTTCAGTTCACATTTAGAGAGCGCGGTTGGCAAGTGTTGAGCGCGTTAAAAGTTCGGTACATGAATGGGGGACAGGCAATTCAATCTGCAAAATAGTTCGCTACTGAAATAATAGTGGGGGGAAATTTCTTAATATGCTATAATTGACAAAATTTATCTTGAATAATACACATTATTTATTAAGGGAAACAATCAAGCGGTTAGACGGTATTTCATGCTTATTTCTCTATCCAATGTTGCGAGTTTGCAGTATAGTAGAAGGCCGTATAATTATTATTTATCCTGACGGGCATTACCTTGTCTAGTCCGTTCCCACACACATAAACCGCGGCCAGAAGACTCGACGGGAAAATATGGAGAGCACTACATGTCATATCGCAGATTGAATGGCCAAAGACGACGTGTAGAGTGGAGACCATCCATGAGTGAACTGGTGCGCCGAGTGCCTATCTGCGAATTCGCACGCGCGGCTTGACTCGGCCGTTATGCAGTAATGGACCGATGTGGCTCGTGCGGCCGCCTACGGGGAGAAAGGCAGAGAAGCGAAACGCGCAGTTCGCTCATAGCCCGAAAATCTTTTTCTAGGAAAGGAGGACTACGATGAAAAAGACAGAAAATGACACTACGACAGCCCAGGCGATACCTGCTCCTACGGCCAAGGTCAAAGTCTCTGACAGCGATGAACTCGAGGTGTGGGTCGTCGGCGAAGGGACCCCGGTCGTAATGGTCCACGGCGCCTTGCTTTGGAACCTCTTCAAGCCACTTGTCGATGAGCTGGCTAAGAAGGATGGCTACCAACTGATCTGGTACCATCGGCGTGGTTACAGAGGGAAGCCAACCGAGGCAGTCGAGCTTGCTGACCACGCACCGGACATCATCAAGATCCTCGATGAGCTCGAGATCAGCAAGGCTCACGTCGTTGGCCATTCCTTAGGTGCCAATATCGTCCTGGAATTGGCGATGTACGCTCCCAACCGTCTCTTGTCGGCTGTATTGCTCGAGACCGTTATGCTCGCGCAGGTTGAGTCTGCCAAGGAGTTTGGGGAGGTCATGAAGCCCGTTATGGCGAAGGCTGAGAGCGGCGACTTTGAGGGTGCATCCGCAGACTTCATCGCGGACTCTGTCAGCAAGGAATTCCTGGAACGAGTCCTGCCCGGGAGTTGGGCAGAAATGGTCACGGATGCCCCAACGTGGTGGACGATGGAATTGCCAGCCATCGCGAAATGGACGGTCGACCCAGCGAAAGTGAAGGCGATCGAGATACCCCTCGCGTTGGTGCTGTCCTCTGATCTCCCATACCCACACGTTATCGAGACAAGCGAGCTTCTCAAAAAATGGCAGCCGAAAGCGAAGAGGCTCGAAGTCCCGGGTTCGGACAACCACTTCTACCTTGTTACCGAAACGGCTAAGACCGCCGCGATCCTCGACGACTGGATCAAGAGCCAGGGCACCACAAACTAGGCTTGAGGAGGAAGACGTTCCTCGTCAGCGGACTTGTGGACCGCTGCGGCGCAGGGGGCGAGTTGCCTCTGGTCAATGGGAAACGGTCTTGAGGAGAAAAGGAATGGCTCCACAGGATAACATGTCGTTCCACCCGACCGCTCGCTCGCGGCGGGTGAACTCCACCGTTGGGCGGACAAAACTCGTAGCCGGTCAGAGCGTGGCCGAAGTGAGGTGGTCGCGTTGGTGAGAGAGGTGTTGTAGGTAACGGCCGTCCATCTTGCAAGTTGTGGTGGTTGGTTGGCAACGGCTATGTGTGGCCTCGCCCAGTAAAGGGTACAATCGACGCCACCGCTGCGGAATTTTAGGCCTGAGAAGGTGCTGGTTGTTCAGCCCGTCTTGCCCAGGAAGGTGGTAGCTTTGTGGTGGCGTGGCTGGCCCAAACGTTGGGCGGTTGATGGTTTCCGTCATTTATCCGATTAGGAGGACACAATGCTTAAAGAATTACAAGTTGAGGATAACGCACCATGGAAGCAACGCTACCGAGCGCCTTATGTGGTTGGCTCTCAAATTGCGTCCCTAGATCCGACCAAAGGAATTCTGGCGGACAATCGGAGTGGTACTCTGCAATGGTATGCGTGGGATGTTCCATCTAACGGGCTGCAGCAAATTACCGATACACTTGGTGGTCATTCTTCCTATTTGACCATTTCGCCAGATGGTCAATGGGTCTACTACTTGGATGACAGGCAAGGCGATGAAATTGGACATTATGTGCGTATGCTTGCTGGTGGGGGCAACCTGCAAGATATGACACCGGATCTGCCGCTTTACTCTTCTTGGGACTTTTCAATCAGTCGCTCTGGCAACCGCATTGGCTTCATAGCAGCGTACGAGAATGGCTTTCACGTCTATTGTATCAATGTCGAAAAAGACGATACGCTTACTAATTTGCGCAAGCTTTATAGCAGTCCACAGCTCCTAGTTGGCGTGTTACTATCACATGATGGTGACTTATTGACGGTCATGTCATCTGAACGCACGGGCAAACCGCAATTCAGCCTACTAACATTTGACACCCAAACGGGCGAAAAAATATCGGAACTATGGGATGGTGAAGAGAATAGTTTGGAAGTGATGGTTCCATCTCGTCTGCGCGGTGACCCGCGCCTGTTGGCGACCACAACCCAGACTGGTGTTGAAACGCTCTTAATCTGGAATCCGCGCACAGGGGAGCGCATGGACTTGTCGTTTGGAAATGTCACTGGCTCTGTCCGCGCCTTCGACTGGTCGCCTGATGGCAACTATATCCTCTTCCGCACATTCAATTCGGCTGTCCAACAACTCTATCTTTACAATCTATTCACGTGTGAAACCATTCCATTGCGCTATCCGGATGGCACAAATTTCGCGCCTTACTTTACACCTCAGGGTGATGAGATATTCTCACACTGGCAAAGCTCAACCCAACCCACTCGCTTGATCGCCTTATCACCCCGCACAGGTGAGATAATGCGAACGGTGATTTCGGCTGGCGAAGTACCACCGGGTCATGAATGGAAATCTATAACATTCCCTTCATCCGATGGACAAATCATTCAGGGTTGGTTGGGCATACCCGATGGAGACGGTCCTTTCCCAACAGTAATCGAAACGCATGGCGGGCCAACGGCGGTACAAGCCAACAATTTCTCGCCGGGTGCTCAGGCATGGCTGGACCATGGGTTTGCCTATCTCACGATAAACTATCGTGGCTCAACAACCTTTGGGCGTGACTTCGAACAAAAAATCTGGGGTCAACCTGGGCATTGGGAAATTGAAGACTTGGTGGCTGCCCGCCACTGGCTTGTACAACAAAGCATTGCTCGAGAGGATGCGATCCTACTTACGGGCTGGTCTTATGGAGGATACTTGACCTTGCTGGGCTTGGGAAAGGCGCCCGAATTGTGGGCTGGCGGCATGGCTGGTGTTGCTATCGCCGACTGGGTCATGTCCTATGAAGACTCGGCGGAAACTTTGCGCGGATATCAAGCCTCACTCTTTGGCGGTACCCCCGAAGAAAAGCCAGAACAATATCGGCTTAGTTCACCCATCACCTTTGCTGAGAACGTCCAAGCTCCCGTATTGATAATTCAGGGCCGCAACGACACTCGCACCCCGGCGCGGCCAGTGGAAGCATACGAAGCCAAAATGAGATCATTGGACAAAGACGTCGAAGTTTACTGGTACGATACTGGGCATGCTGGTTCTATCACCTCTGTTGAAGAAGGCATTCGTCATCAGGAGATAATGCTGCGTTTTGCATATCGTGTTTTAGGTTAGTGCCGCAAGCCACCCAACATGGGCGTGCAGCCAACTTTGAGCGCGCGAAGATTGCAGCAGCATTTGCAATCTATGTCAGATTAAGGGATGTCATAGAAAAGGCGGCGTGTGACTGGCAACGGCCGTGCGTCAGCCCGCCCAACAAAGGGTGCTGCCGACGCCACCGCTGAGGCATTTTGGGCCTGAGAAGGCACTGGTTTTTCAGCCGGTCTTGCCCAGGAAGTAGGTGGTTTTGCGGTGGCGCGGCTGACCCAAACGTTAGGCCATTAGTGTGAAGGTTATCTATGATTGAGATAAAAAAATGCGTTATCTATTCTTGGATTACACTTTCGGCATTTTCAAGGTGGCAGTGATTATGCCCAAATTGCCGCTGTATTAACTGCAAGCGAAGCGGCAGATAGTATGGAACGGAATGTAAGTGCAGATGATATTGCAAACGCTTATCAACATCTAAACAACTGTGACCCCTTCAAAGATATTATTGTTGCTGAAATTTTTGGAAAAGTAGTTGGATATGCACGTGGTTGGTGGGAAAGTGACATAAATTCTGGGCAGATTTATCATCATAATGGCTTTCTTGTCCCAGAATGGCGGCGGAAGGGCATTGGTCATTCCATGTTACTCTGGATGGAAAATCACCTTTCTGAATTAGCGAACTCCCATCTCGGAAACACAAGACATTTCCAAGCCAATGTAACTCAATTCCAAGAAGGCACATCAATCATGCTAAAACGTGCAGGTTATCAGCCTATACGTTATTTTTATGAAATGGTATGCCCTACTCTCAATGATATTGTTGAGTTCATATTGCCAGATGGTTTGGAAATTCGTCCAGTAAGCCCTGAACATTATCTAGCCCTCTGGAAATTAATTGATGAAACTAGCAAAGATGAGTGGGGGTACACAGAGCCAACAGATAATGATTATCAAGAATGGCTGACAAGTCCACATTTTCAGCCGCACCTGTGGCAAGTGGCTTGGGATATTACCAAGAATCAGATTATAGGTCATGTGCTGACATTTATTGATGATGACGAAAATAAACAATTTAATCGAAAACGTGGTTATACAGAAGGAATTGGTGTTGACCAAAATTGGCGGCGGCGTGGAGTAGCTCACGCTCTAATTAGCCGGAGCCTTCAAGCACAAAAAGCGGCTGGCATGACAGAATCTGCTTTGGTTGCAGAAAGTGATAGTACAAGCAATGTTATCCGACTTTATGAAAGTTGTGGCTTTCAAATTGTCAAACGTGATACGATTTACAGAAAACAATTCTAGCCTGCAAACAGCCCAACAAAGC
>JACUUY010000135.1 GCA_014859085.1 Caldifarciminota bacterium | reverse complement strand
TCATCCAGGACGCGGTAATGTACATGACCACGCAGCGCGACCTGCTCAAGGCATTCCGCACGGCCCATGCTCACCTGCGGCCAGGCGGATGCGTGCTCGTCGTTCCCGATCACTTCAAGGAAACGTTCAAACCCGCGGTCGAGCTCCACGGCCATGACGCGGGCAAGAGAGGCATCCGGTACGTTGAATGGCGCATCGATCCAAACCCGCGCGACATGACCTTCGAATCTCACTTCACTTACATCATGAGAGATGCCAGTAATAGGTTCAGCATCAAGTATGACCGCCACATCATGGGGCTGTTCCCCAAAGCGACGTGGATCAGATTACTGAAACAGGCCGGATTCATGGTCACGGTCCTTCCGTTGCATCACAGCGAGCTTGCGCCAGGCACGTATTTCGCATTACTGGCAAGATTTCGGGGACAGGCATAAACTTCTAAACTTCTAGATATTGATCTGTCTGAGATTTTTGACGCATTCAGGGTAAGAATTGTCACAGAAGTTTACAAGTTTATGCCTGTCCCCAATTTGAAGGACTTAAGTCTTGACAAGAGACGCATTTCAGTTATCATCTGCTAGACACACAATAGACACACAAGAAAGGAGAACTGATGATCAAATATGCGTTTTTCCTGATTGGCATTCTCTTGCCGATTGCTTTCTTCGCCGGTACCATTGACAGCGATGTCCACGTAAGCATTGGCGATCTTGTCTTCGACGTATACGAAGGGTATGATCACATCTCCCTTCCAGGTTACAGCCATCTCGACGAACCCGGCTACCCGAAGCTGCCCGTGAAGTTCTTGTCCTTCGTAATTCCGCCCGGAGCGCAGTTCGACAAAATCGATATCCTGCAGGAAGAAGGCGAATTCCTGCCGGGCGCGTTCAATATTTTCCCGGCCCAGGAGCCCAGACCCGTATCCGCCGTGCAGCCCGGTGATTTCACCGAACCAGACCCAAAGATCTATGCATCAGACCGCCTCTACCCTACCACGCCGGTCACGTGCCTCCATGAGGGAAATCTATCCGGCTACCGAATCGTTTCGATCGCGGTGACCCCACTGCGCTACAACCCGGTGACGAAGCAACTCTTCATCATCCCTACGCTCTCATTCCGGATAAATTACCGGACCGGCGCGGCACCGGCAAGGAGCATCACGGCCAATCAGAATGCCATGGCCCGGACAAGAGTCATGATGCTCGTCGAAAATAAGAAAGAAGTGGATACCTGGTCGCCGCCCCTGAAAAGGGCCCTGTGGAGCAGTGAATACATAATCATCACGGACGCATCTTTTGTGAGCGCATTCGAACGTCTGAAGAACTGGAAGACGAAGAAGGGCGTGCCAACGGAAATCGTGACCACGTCATGGATCTACAGCAACTACAGCGGCATCGATAACGCAGCCCGAGTGAGAAACTTCATCAAAGCGGCCGCGGATTCGGGCGCCGTCTATTTCCTGCTTGCCGGGCAGTGTGATTTTGAACACGGCGAAGAATACGTGCCGAGGAGAGACACATATTTCTACACATCCGGTGCGGGATATTACGCGGACGAGGATACCATCCCGTGCGATCTCTATTTCTCAGACCTCGACGGCACCTGGGATTCAAATGGGAACGGCGTCTACGGCGAATTCAGCGACGGCGTTGACGGCTACAGCGACGTGTACGTGGGAAGGGCGCCGGTCAAGAACACAAGCCAGGTCAGTAACTTCGTGAGCAAGGTGATCACCTATGAAAGATCACCTTCCCCGGCTTTCACTGAGAAAGTACTCCTGCCCGTGGGCAATCTCTGGTCCGGCAACTACGGAAACGGTATAAACGACACAATCGCGGCTGCGATCCCGAACGACTGGCAGAAATCGAAGATCTATGAGAGCCTGGGGCTTATGTCCAGATATGTCACCAGGGATTCGCTGAACCAGGGCTTCAACCTCTGCCACATGGTCGGCCATGGCAACGAGTACGGCGAGTACTACAACTACGGATCGAGCGTGTACTACTATTACAGCGACGTGGGCACGCAGACCAACGACTCGACCGACGCCGCGATCGTCAACAGCATGGGTTGCTTCTGCGGCGCGGTCGATGAGGCCGGCTCATCGGCAAATTACGACTGCCTTGCCGAGCGCATGATCAACTACAACAAGGCGTGCGCGACGGCAACGATCATGAATTCCAGGTACGGCTGGGGATATTCCTCCCCGCAGGGCGCGCTCGGCCCGTCCGGCGAATTATCGGTCTGGTTCTACCGAAAACTCTTCGGTACGCCGGCCTACCGGCTGGGCGAGGTTCTGGCCGCGGCCAAGGATCAGAGGGCGGGGTCGATCTCAACCTGGTACTGGCGATGGTGCCTCTTCGAATACAACCTTTTCGGCGACCCCGAGATGCCGGTCTGGACCGACGCCCCGCAAGCGATGGTCGTCGCGCACAATAGCACGGTCAGCGCGGGACCGAACAATTTCACGGTGACCGTAAAGGAAGCCAACAACATAACGCCGGTCGTCAACGCTCTCGTGTGTCTCATGGGCAAGACCGACACCGGATTGTACGGCACCGGCTACACGAACGCGTCGGGCATCGCGACCATATCGGTCACGGCGAGCGTGCCCAACGACACGATGTGGGTCACGGTCACGGCGCAGAACCGCTATCCATACGAAGGCTGCGCGATCGTCATCGACGCCGGAGTGCCCGACATTCCCTCGATCATTAGCCCGCTCGATTTCGCGCGGTTGCCCGACACGCAACCGTTGCTGACGTTCTATTCCACTGACCCGCAGAATGACAATATTCAGTACCGGATCGTATGGGACACGGATCCGGATTTCGGCAGCCCGGACAGTTCGACGACCGCGCTTCACGCAAGCGGCAGCACCGTCAACTTCACGATTCCCGCGCCTCTGTCCGACCTGGTCACATACTGGTGGAAGGTGAAGTGCAGCGACCCCGCGGGCTCGGCCACCTGGAGCGATTACACGCCGAAAAGATCATTCACGATAGGCACCGCGCTGCCGGCGAATACGTGTTCCTGGTTCCAGACGACTGCCGCGCAATTCAGCTTCAACGACCTGAACGGAACATCGATTCAGGGCGACAGCGTGATCCTCAACCCAGCCGGCGGTCCGCCAATCTCTGACACCTTACTCGCAGAGCATTTCGAATCGGGTGGCATCCCGCAGGGCTGGACCGTCATCGACGGCAACGGCGACGGCGTCATGTGGGGTGTCGGCACGACCCCGGATATCGGCGCTTACGCGCCACCGAATTACGGCTCCTATTACGCATACTACAGCGACGACGACGCGGGAAGTGGAGCCATAAACTACAACGAGGCCCTTATCTCGCCGGCGATCCATGTTCCATCCAATGCCGAAAGTCTCAAACTAGGATATGCTTACGGCTTCCAGGTGTACCAGACCGGCGAGATCTACGACGTCAAAGCGCGATTCTTCAATGGCGCGTGGGGCGCATGGAACACCATTGCCAGTTACACGTCGAGCGGCAGCGGCAGTGTGACGATCGACCTGACGTCCCACCTGCCCGCGGACTCGGTGCAGGTCGAGTGGCTGTATCACGACGAATCCTCGGCCTCACACTGGGGATGGGCCTGCGCCTGCGATAATATCGTCTTGCACTATTCCTACTCGGTATCCGCTGACCAGGGGACGATGACCAGCGTCCCGGTCGCTTACGGCGGGCTGTCGGCCACTTACCCGCGGCCGCACTGGGGCCATGCGGTCTGGAGCAAGGCCGGCGCCCAGGATTCGATCGACTTGCAGGTCGAGTATTACAGCGGATCGTGGCAACTCGTGCCTGATTCTGACCTGCCGGGCAACAGCACCGGCTTCCATACCACGCTGGCAACCGGCAGCGTCGATCTCTCGTCGTTGGATACGCTTACGTATCACACGCTCCGGCTGGTCGGACGCTTCACGCGAAAGACAACCGAGTCTAGCCAGGACCCCTCACTCCTGGATTGGGAGATCGGCAATCTGAGCGGTATTGAGACTGTGCCGCCTGAACCTTTCAGCCTGATATCGCCCGTGGATTCCGCCCTCTTTGCGATACCGCGGCCGACGTTCACGTGGCATGCGACGGTCGATACGGGTAGCGGGCTCAGGGATTACCGTATATACATCGACGACATACTTAGGCGTATCAGTACCGACACGAGCTGGACCGCGGATTACGATCTGAGTGAGGGATTCAATGCCTGGTACGTGGTCGCCTATGACAGTGCAAACAACGCAAGGCCGTCCAACGAAACATGGACCGTGGTCATCGACACGACCCCGCCAGCCATGGTTGATCTGATCGCGCCGCACAATGGCGGTTATCTCGGCGGTCCTACGGTCAACTTCGTGTGGCATGCCGCGGCGGATAATGTCAGCGGCGTTGACCACTATGTGCTCCAGTACGCGCTGAACAGCATTTTCACCCAGGGCGTCGTGGACACGACGCTCGTCGATACGACGTTCGCGGCAGTCCTATCAGATACTAACTACTATTGGCGCGTGAGAGCAGTCGACGCCGCGGGCAATGAAGGCATGTTCTCATCAACATGGCAGTTCGAGATCGACACCCTGGCGCCGTCGACGCCGGCCCTCGTCGCGCCGATCAACGGCGTATGGCTGAACAACAGTCAGGTCAGTTTCCAATGGACACCTGCGGCGCGGCTCGTTGGCTCCGCAGGCACCAGCGCGTTGCCCGGGAAACATGCCAGCATCACGGAGAACCTGACAACGGCAGGAAGAGAACAGAAAGCACAGGTCGATGATCAGGGAAGGGTGCCCGTGCTCGACGCACCGATCCGCTACATTATTCAAGTTGACACCACAACGGCATTTGTCGCACCACTGATCATTGACACCGTGACGACAACCTCGACCACGGTTACCCTGACCGAAAACCACTACTACTGGAGAATAAGAGCGTACGACCTGGCCGGCAACCAGGGACCATATACTGCGGCCGACAGCTTCGGCGTAGACATCACCCCACCTCCGGCTGTGAACTTGATCTCTCCGGCTGACAGCGCCTGTCTGAACAACAATGCGGTGGATCTGATCTGGCATGCAGCAAGTGATAATCTCAGCGGTATTGACTATTACATCCTCCAGCATGCTTTCAATGACGTCTTCAC
>JACUUY010000018.1 GCA_014859085.1 Caldifarciminota bacterium | reverse complement strand
TTGGGCTTAAAGAAAGGAGTTCAGGTTATGGCACAGCAGCTGCACAAGCGATTCAGTGATGCGCAGGTGAAGGGGCTTACTGCGCATTATTTGCAGGGCGAGGTGGAGCGTAGGCATATCCAGGAGGTCTTGGGTATTAGAAGGCGTCGTTTCTGGACGTTGGTCGGGCAGTATCGTGCCGCTCCGGCGGCGTTTTCGCTCTGAAGTATGGCCTGGTGTACGCTTATTATGTCGACAGCCACCGGATCTTCCGCTTTGTCCAGGGCCGTGATTCGATCTGGCGCCGGCATCACCTGCTCACCGATGACGTCGATACCCAATGGCAGCAGGTTATGAAGGTCTGCGGGATCAAGATAATCCATGCCTTATCGCCTCGAGCCAAAGGTAAGGTCGAACGCCCCTATGGTTGGCTCCAGGATCGATTAGTCCGAACCTGTGTGCGGAAAAGTGAGAATCTGGTGTCAGCACAAACTCATTGACGTGCACAAGGTAAAACCAGCGATCTGCAACTTGTGCATTTTTTCCTTAAGCTGTGCATGTTTAGATTTTAGCTAACACGGAGGCAAATGCTAACCTTCTCTTCACTCTCTTCACTTTTTCAGATTGGTTGTGATGGTAGTTCTGTAAGCGTGGAACACTTCAGCATGGCTGTGTCTTGCAGAAAGGATCCTATCCCTGGGATAGAGCCCCTTCCTTGGCATTCTGTCTCGGGGCGGGACGCAGGTTCGTTCCGGCTTCGGATCATATCAAAGGAGCCTGATAATTCAGGCGCCTACAGGAGGGGGATGGATGACATGCACCACACAGCGGAGATAGGCCACGCTGGTGGCAGGCTCCACGAATCCGTAGCGCAAGGCTTTTCCCTCCACGATCTCGTAGGGCAAGGCTTTAGCCTTGCATGAAATGAGATTGCTTCGTCGTCGCTGGATTGTACTCGGGACTTCTCATAGACGCAATGACGGGGGAGCCCAGAGCGCCTGAGCAGCGATACCAGTGTTATCCAGAATCCAGTATCCAGCACCGGGAAAAATCCAAAATGCCTAAATACCTGTATGCCTAAACAGGACCGATGCGCGATGGAAACTGAGTGTTCGTTCTCGATGCGCCCGCCTTTGGCGGGCTTACTCGAACAGTAAGTGGGTGAGCCGCGGATAGGCGAGGTTGGGGTTGACCACGGGTCGAAGCAACGTATAATAACGCATGAAAGACGCGGTGGCGGTGGTGATCAAGAAAGGGAACAAGTATCTCTTGATCCGGCGGGCAAAGCAGGGGAGGGCCGAGGATTACTGGTGCCCGGTGACCGGCGCGGTCGAAGAGGGCGAGGCGCAGGAGCAGGCGGTCGCGCGCGAGGCCAAAGAGGAGATGGGCATTGACGTCGAGCCGGTGAGCAAGGTCTGGGAATGCTTGACCGACGATAAGGAGTATCTGCTCCACTGGTGGCACGCCAAGCTCGTGAGCGCCGAAGTCGACCCCGACCCGGCCGAGGTGAAAGAGTCCGGCTGGTTCACCATTACGCAAATGGACAACCTTAACCAGATGTTCGACGCGGACCGCATTTTCTTCGAGCAGGTCGCGCCTGCCCTGCCCGATTCCTGATACTGTTCTCTATTTCACCTGCAGGAGCGGAATGAAACTCTTATCGTAGGGCGCGATCAGTATCGTGTTGTTCGGCGATTCATAGAGATTCTTGAGGTTCTCGAGGTATTTCCAAGAGAGGTATGCCCGGCCGCGTTCACCGGTCAGGGATCTGGCAATGATCTCCTGAGCTTCAGCAATGCCTGATGCCTCGATCTGCTTCCGCTCGGCCTCTTTCTTTTCTTTCTGGAGGACGAATTCCATTTTCTGGGCTTCCTGCTCGGCTTCGAGCTTGACCTCGATCGCGTTCTTGACCTTGGCCGGCAGGCTTATGTTCCGGAGCAGGACCTTTTCCAGGGCAATGCCCCGGTCCGAAAAGTCCTTGTTCAGCGCCTTGCTGATTTCGGTCTGCACTTCTTCACGCCGGTCTGAGTAAATCTCGACGGCCATGTACCTCACCGAGGTATTCCGGATAGCGGTCCTGGCCGCCGGCCGCACGATCTTGTCCACATAATCGCTGCCGATTTTCTGGAACACATTCGCGGCCTCGGATCCGAGCAGGTGGTACCAGACGGTGAGATCCATCATGACCTCGAGCCCGTCACGGGTCAGGACCACGATCGCGTCGTCACCGTACCTCTGTCCCTCCTCAGTGGCGATCGACATCGTGTAGGCCTGGGTTCTCACGGTCATGATCTCAAGGTTGACGAACGGGTTGACGATGTTGAGACCCTCGGAGAGCGTGGATCCGGTCAGAACGCGGCCGAAGAGGACCTGGACCCCGACCGAGCCGGGCGGGACGATGCGGAGCACCGAACCGATTATGAGAAAAGCGGCGATCGCTGCCGCGGCCAGCGTACCGTACGTTCTGGTCTTCAATTTGTCCTGGATGCGTACATCGTCCGGCCTCACTTTGTACACGTTCCTGAAGACAAACAATCCAATGATGATCAATATCCCGATGATAAACATTACTGCCTCCTTTGTTCAATGTGCTTTCTCATCGCTCATTTGAGAACGCCAATGCAGGTACTGCTGTGCTCGGCGCGTCTATTTTCTAAAGCCTGGATAACGACGTCTTCAAGATCTCGTATATCAGTTCGTCATAGCCCAGGCCCATTGCCCTTGCCTCGAGGGGGAGGTTCGATTCTGACAATAGCCCCGGAACCGTGTTTACCTCGAGTACATAGGGTGTGTGATTCTTGTCCAGGACGAAATCGACGCGCGAGAAGCCGTGGGCACCGATCGCCCGGTGGGCGGCGAGAGCGCAATTCTGGGTTTCCTTATATTTCGCTTTGGGGATGCGCGCCGGTACGATGTACTCGGTCATGCCTTTTGTATACTTCGCTTTGTAGTCATAGAATTTTCTCTTGCGCGGCGCGATCTCGAGGACCGGCAACGGGATATCGCTCAGTACGCCGCAGGTCGCCATCATTCCGTCGATGTATTTCTCAAAGAATACGGGTCCGTACCTGCGCGCTTTTCTCGCTGCACGTTCCAGTTCAGGTTTTGTTTCCACGATCGTGATACCGACACTGGAACCTTCGGACCGGGGTTTCACCACAATGGGAAAATCAAGGTAGGTGATGGCTTCATCGATGTTCATCGTCTCATTGTAGAAATAAGTAGGGGTTGGTATATTCTGTGCCTGGAACAAGCGCTTCGAGATAATCTTGTCCATGCCGATCGCCGAACCGATGATGCCGGAACCGGTATAAGGGATTCCCAGGAATTCGAGCACGCCCTGGATCGTCCCGTCCTCTCCGGGATGCCCGTGTAGGGCGATGAAGGCGATGTCGATCCCTTGGAGTTTTCTCATGAAATCGCGCTGAACGTCGATTCCTTTCACCTTGAACCCCTGTCCTTTCAGTGCCTTGATTACGCATTCACCTGAGCCGAGGGAGATCTCGCGTTCTGAAGACCAGCCGCCGTACAGCACGCCGATCACCTTGTTCTGTAGTTTCTTGCGTTCTGTATCCATAACCTAATGATAGTCAGAAAGCGCCGGAGGTCAAGCTACCACTTAGGTGTGAGCACGAAATCCTAAACTCTAAATTCCAAACAATACCAAAATCCAAAATTCGAATGTTCAAAACAGTATTTGCGGGACAAAGCTAAAATACGAAGCACTAATGACCGAAACAGTGGCTCCGTTTGTTTGTCGCCTTCCGGCGGGGCCTGCCCCGTCATACATATGCGATTAGTGGGTTTCATGTGATGGGCACCGGAGGATCCTGGGCGGGGAGAGTCATGAGGAGCCCAATGAATTGGGCTTTGCTCCTGTTTAGAGTTTTGAGATTGGAAATTCGAATTTGTCCCGTTGCGCAGGGCTTGCAGTCACGGTATCGCATTATCCTGTATCGAGTATCCAGTATCCAGCATCGTGTATCTGCATGTGGAATAACCTTGTTGACAAACATGCATAATATGAATATTATTGAACAGGAGGTTTGATGAGATTCTTGGGATTGATATTTGTGATACTCGTAATCGGCTTTATGATCGGTTTCATGGTTCTTAATTCCCAGCAATCAGTGGACCTGGATATATTCGGTCACAAGGTTTTTGGTATTTCATTGGCCATGGTCTGTTTTTACTCGTTCCTTGCCGGCATGATCTTCGTCCTCGTTTTTGCGCTTGCCGATGAAATCGTCTTGCGTACCGGCATGTATCGAATGAGCCGGGAGAACAAGAATTTGAAGAAAGAACTCGACGCCCTCCGTAATCTTCCCCTTGAGGAGGGAAAATGAACGTCCTTCCGATCATTGTCGTAGCACTGATCGCAATGGTTCTGTACCTGTACTTCCACCGCCGCCGTGAGAAGACGACGGCACACCGTCCGTATCTCGAGGCCCTCATCGCGCTGCTCGATGAAGATGAAGAGTTGGCCATGAAGCGGCTCAAGGAGGCGGTCAGCGCAGATTCCGATTTGTTCGATGCCTATCTCCGATTGGGTAATATTTACCGGAAGCGGGGCGATCCGGTGCGCGCCATGCAGATCCACCAGTCGCTCACGGCCCGGCCGACTTTGAAGAAACACGAAGAGAAGAAACTCTATCACGCACTTGCCGTTGACGCGCTCGAGGCGAACCGGCCGAATCGGGCGATCTCATTTCTCAAAGAGATCCTCAAGATCGACAACAAGGACAACGATGCCTACGGGTTGATCCTCCGGATATACGAGGATATGGGGAGTCACAGCGATTGCATTGCGGTCTATGAAGAAGGTAAATTCGCCCCCAAAAATGACTACCGCCGCGCTTTCTACTACGCCATGCTGGCTCACAGCAAGTTCGAGCATTTGAATGCGGACGAGCGCGAAAGCGAAAAAGAAGTATACGGTTTGTTGAGAAAATCTCTGAGGATCGCCCCGGATTCGATAACCGGCACCTTCTATCTGGGGAACTACCACGAGATCAGGGGGGATGTGAAGAAAGCACGCGAGAATTATCTGAAGATCATCAGCGAACATCCCACGTACGCCTTTCTTGTCATACGCAGTTTCGAGCGCGCCAGTTTTGAACTGGGCTCGTTCAACGAGATAATCCCGATCTACGAGAAGATCGTTGCCCGGGATCCCAAGAATTTCTCCGTTGCGTTTGCCCTGGCGAGCCTGTACGAGAAGAAGATCGACATCGCTTCGGCACGGGAATTGTATGCCAGAATATCTGAGCAGTTTCCGCGCAGCATCGTTCCCAAGGTCAGGTCGCTGGGACTGGATACGGACGACGAGCGGGTTGCCGCCGCACTCGTGGATATTGAAAATGCACTCGCCACGCGCGAATATGCCTGCAGTAATTGCGGTCATTTGAAGCAGGATTTTTCCTTCCTTTGTGAGAAATGTCACGCCATAGAATCATTTTCGCCTGTGCTGTAATACCCTGCCTGCTGTTCAGCCAGGACATCGACGAGGCGATCCGTCTGTTCAACGCTTTTCAATTCAATCAGGCCAAGGAGATATTCAACGAATTACGGAATGAAAAGGGTAACGTCCGCATCGGCGAGGTGTATTACTATCTGGGGCGTTTGTCGGTAAATCCTGATTCGGCGGTCCGCTACTACTACGAGGTTATCAACGAACACGCCCAGTCCCGCTACGCAGATGCCGCCTATCTGGAGATTGCCAAGATCAACATTGCACGGGGGAATTTCCCGACCGCGATCGCCAATCTGGACGCCCTGCTCAAGCGGTATCCCGACACCGAACACCAGGATGAGATCATGTTCTGGCAGGGTATTTCACATATCAGTATTGATGACCGGGAGCGCGGCGAAGAGATACTCAAGACGCTTCAGCGCACTTTCCCCAAATCCCTCTGGAGCGAACGTGCTTCCAACGTCACGCAGAAGAAAGAGGTAACCGAGGAATACTACACGGTGCAGCTTGGTTCGTACCGCAGCAAGGAGAATGCAGAAAAAGCCGCTACCGCCCTGCGTGAAAAGGGTATCGACGTCCGGATCGTGGAGGCGCTCGTCAAGGGACAGACCTACTACCGGGTGTGGGCCGGTCAGTTCGTAAGTCTTGAAAGGGCGAGAGAATACTCGTTGAAACTCGACTCACTCGGCGTTAAGGGCAATGTAGTACGAGGTCCTTGAAGCGCCAGTTATGCAGGCGGTGACGATGCCGTCGAGCGCTGCGGCCGGTCGTGCGGATATCTGACCTCTCTTGATGCACCTTACCCCGTTGCTCGAACAATACCGGAATATCAAGAACAAGTACAAGGACGTTCTGCTGCTCTTCCGCGTCGGCGATTTTTACGAATTCTACTATGAAGACGCGAAACTGGCAAGTTCATATCTGGGCATCACGCTCACGTCGAAGACGATCAGCAAAGGCGTGCGGGTGCCACTGTCCGGCGTACCGATAAAGGCGGCCGACGGCTACATCGCCAAACTCGTGAAGCACGGGCTCAAGGTCGCGATATGCGAGCAACTGGAACCGGCGGCCAAAGGCAAGAAACTCGTGGCGCGCGACGTGATCGAGGTGATCACCCCGGGCACGGTATTGCGGCCGGCACTGCTCGACGAGACGAAGGCGGTGCTGCTGGCCGCGTGCCTGCCCGATGAGCAACGGACCGGCGTCGCTTTCTGCGATCTGACGAGCGGGGAGTTCTCGTGCGGCGAGGTTCCATCCGATCAACTTTCCGAGGTGCTCTTACGGCGCGAGGTGAGAGAGGTCGTTATTCCTGAGGGCGTTGATCTTGATATCGAGCAAACAGTCACCCGGCTGGACGGTTATCATTTCATCCATGAGATGGCATACAAGATGCTCGTCGACCATTTCCATGTGGTCACGCTCGACGGGTTCGGGATTGAAACGAAGAAACTCGGCATTGCCGCGGCCGGTGCCCTGCTCTATTACGTGAAAGAGAACCAGAAGGTGCCGTTGATCCATATCGACCGCATTTCGTTGTTCGAGACGCAGGACTCGCTGTATATCGATGCGATGACGAGACGCAATCTGGAGATTCTTGACAATATCCATGGCGACCAGACGAGGACGCTGCTTGGGATAATGGATCACTGCGTAACGCCATTTGGAAAAAGAAGGCTGCGTCGTGAAGTGAACGAGCCGCTGCTCGCCCGGGAGGCGATCGAACAGCGGCTCGACAGCGTTGAGGAACTGAAAAGCCGGGAATTCCTGCGTGAGGAATTGAGGAACGTGCTGAGATCGATACAGGATGTTGAACGGATAACCGCCCGGCTCGCGTGTCAGAGGATCATGCCGAGAGAAATCGTCGCACTGAAGGAATCGCTGTTCGTGTACCCGAAGGTCAAGGAATTGATCGAGGGCTGTGAGAGTGCGGGGATCGTGGAGATCCGCGCGAGCATTGGGGATTTCCGCGACATCGTCAGCGTCGTGCAGGGCGCGATCGTCGCCAGCCCGCCCCAGACGATCGAGGAAGGCGGCATAATAAAGGAAGGATACTCAAAGGAACTGGACGAACTGCGGGAGATCGCGCGGGGCGGCAAGAAGTGGCTTTTAGGGTTCGAAGAGAGCGAGCGGAAGCGCACCGGCATTTCCTCGCTCAAGGTTTCGTACAACAGCGTTTTCGGGTATTACATTGAAGTGACCAAACCGAACCTCCATCTGGTGCCGCCGGATTACATCAGGAAGCAGACCCTGGCTAATGCCGAACGGTACTACACTTCAGAGTTGAAGGAATTCGAGGAGAAGATCCTCGGCGCCGAGCAGTGCATCAGCAATCTCGAGCATGAGCTTTACGTGGCGATCCGGGCGAAAGTTGCCCTGCGCAGTAATGCCATTCTCCACACCACGAGGGCGATCGCATATCTCGATCTGCTGCAATCCTTTGCGCAGGCCGCGGCCGTCAACAACTATGTCCGCCCCGCGATCACGGATGAACGAAAGACCGTCATCATCGACGGACGACATCCGGTCGTGGAGCGGATCCTGGAGCGGGGTTCGTTCATTCCGAATGACACGCTGCTCGACCGGGAGCGCAACCAGATCGTGCTCATTACCGGCCCGAACATGGCCGGAAAATCGACCTATCTGCGTCAGGTCGCTTTGATCACGATCATGGCCCAGACCGGGAGCTTCGTGCCGGTGAAAGAAGCGTCGATCGGTGTCGTCGACAAGATCTTTACACGCATCGGAGCCAGTGATGACATATCGCGCGGGGTGAGCACGTTTCTCGCGGAAATGATGGAAACCGCGAACATATTGAATAACGTGTCGGACCGAAGTCTGGTGATCCTCGATGAAGTCGGCCGCGGAACATCGACTTATGACGGTCTGGCACTGGCCTGGGCGGTCGTGGAATATCTCCAGTCCAACAAGAAGCCGCGGACTCTCTTTGCCACCCATTTCCACGAACTGACCAGGATCGAGGACTTCCTCAGCGGTGTCCGGAACTACAATTTCCTCGTTAAGGAATGGGGGGATGAGGTGATATTCCTGCGCAAGCTGAGCACCGGACCCAGTGACCAATCATACGGGATCCAGGTGGCGCGGCTTGCCGGGTTGCCCGGTTCGGTTATTCAGCGGGCAAAAGAGGTTCTGCGTGATTTCGAAGAGGGTGAAGTATTCAGCATGAGGAAGATGAAGCGCGCCAAGCTGGCACAGCAGGATCTGTTTGTTGACCGGTCCCCTTGATATCGGGGCCGATCCTGCTAGAATAAACCTGTAGTTGGCGCCGGTTGTCAAACTACTGATTCATTTCCCCTCCCGGTCGCGACCTGCGGGTCGCGGCCGGTTTTTTTAAACCGTTATTTCATGATTTCGTTTTGCGCGCAGCCCGACGGACCATCCTGGCGCGGTGCGACAAAGATGGCTGCCGGATCATGCCCACGCCAAGTTTATACACCCGGGGGCCGTCCTTCACCGCATTGCGCGTGTCGACGATGATGCGCGCATTCCTGACTATGATGTCGTAGTCATAAGCCGCGTGATCCGTGAGAATCACCACAATGTCGTACTCTTTGATCCCACGGGCGGTCAATTTGACCGATCTTTTCTTGCAGGAACCGAGCATGAACTCGGCAACGTGCGGGTCGTGATAGTCGACCTTGGAAACGCGCGGTTCGATGATCTCGAAGACCTTCATTGCCGGCGAATCCCTCAGATCGGATATGTCGCGCTTGAAAGCCATGCCCAGTAACAATACCCGGGCTTTCTTCGGACAGATACCTGATTGGCTCAGGACATCGATCGTCTTATTGACGACGAAATACGGCATCTCCTCGTTGATCCGTGCCGACAGTTCGATGAAGACGGTGTGGAAGTCGTATTCCCGCGCCTTCCACGAGAGATAGTAGGGATCGATCGGTATGCAATGGCCGCCGACGCCCGGGCCCGGGTAGAAGGGCATGAAGCCGAAGGGTTTTGTCCGGGCCGCCTCGATCACCTCCCAGATATTGATGTTGCCCATGCGCTCGCACAGTTGGGCGAATTCGTTGACCAGAGCGATATTGACGTTACGAAACGTGTTTTCGAGGATTTTGCTCATTTCCGCGGCGCGCGCCGATGATACGACATGCACCGTATCCACGAACTGCTTGTAGAAGAACGCGGCGATTGCGGAGCATTTTTCCGTTGTGCCGCCGATGACCGCGGGCGTATTGGCGATGCCATATCTCTTGTTGCCCGGATCGATCCGCTCCGGGCAGAAAGCCAGATAGAAATCCTTTCCGACTTTGAGTTTCGACGCCTGGAGAATGGGCAGGATGACATTGTCTGTCGTCTCCGGATAGGTTGTACTCTTGAGGATTATCAGTTGACCGCGGCGCAAATGGCGCTTGATCCATTGGGCGCTCTGGATGACCGGCATCAGATCCGGTTCCTTGTTTGCATTCACCGGCGTTGGCACGCAGATCAATATTACATCGCAGGATCTGAGATGGCCGGGGTCGGTCGTGGCGCGGATCATTTTCTTGCGCACGTATCCTCTCAGCACCGGCGACTCGACATCACAGATGAAAGAAACTCCGCGGTTGATCTTCTTCACGCGCTCTCCATCGACGTCGATGCCGATAATCTTGAATCCCTTTGCCGCGATCTCGATCGCGATCGGAAGGCCGACGTATCCCAGTCCAATTATTCCAACCGTTGCCTTTTTGGTTTTTATCAAATTCCTGAGCATCGTATCTCCCTTCAAAAAAGACGGACGATTTTTGCAATTATATGCCTGGCCCGATCCTTTTTCAAGGGTTTTATCATTGACAAACGAAAAGATTTGGGATATGATTGAATATGGATCAGGGGCTCATGCGGGAGCTTATGGCAGAGATCGCGGGTGGCCTCACCCTTGCACGGACCAGGACCAGGAACAATCCCACTCAAACCTCCATGTTCGACCAGAGCGTTACAAACGTTTACCATGTGGTGAAGCGAGTGCTTGCCCGTGAACCGGGCTTCACGGTCGCTTTATCTGATGGTGCGTTTTTCTGTCAGCACTTAAGGGTAGAACCGGGCAGCGATCCGGATCTCGCGGCGCTCGCTGAACATCTGACCGCGCAAAACATCTCAAGCATTACCTTCAAATCCGATATTGAGGAGCGGGATATTGCGCTGTTCCTTTCGGGCCTTGCCGGTTCCTCAGACCTTTGCCACACGCCGCTGCCCGCGGATTCCGTGGTGCTCAATGCGCCGAACGCACCCAACGGACTGAAGATGCCAGGCGTCAGGCAGAGCCCGGAGATGATCATCAAAGCGATCCGCGGGCTCATCGAGATCGTGAAGAGGCGCGGCACATTCTCCGATGCGAAAGCGCCCTTTGTCAAACTGGTAAGCGACATTGAGGGAGCCTCGAGCAGTGACTGGCATTCCTATCGCGAGGCAATGGCGAGCGTCGTCGAGTTCTTACCGCGCGAGAAACGCGTTGCCCTTCTCCAGGACCTCGAGATGCAGCCGTTCGCACTCATGCTCCTGTCCCGTCTGGGCGATGACACCTTGATCGAGCTGATCACCAATTGGGAGAGACAGTCCAGAACCGGTCACATCGTGAAAACACTCGCCATTGTCGATAAAGAGAAATTGTACGGGATCGTGCGTTCCTTGAAGAACCGCCAGGTAAGGATCTATCAGTATCTGCTCGCGAACGGTGTGGATCTGCTGATCGACGACGCCGTAGCTCCGACCATTGCCGAGGATGATCTGAATGGAGTCTTCCAGCATTATCACGAGATGCTCGCGGCTGAAGATCCATTTCAGCGTTGCAGGGCTCTCAAGTCGCTCACCAACTTCTGCGCTCGCCTGGCGCGGGATGCAAAACACGGAATGGTTGATACTACTGTTATGCGCATCTGCCCGGCCCTTGAACAGGAATCGAGCGAGACCGCAATAAACCAGGTGGTCGATGATATCGCGGACCTGTACCGTACCCTGCGTGACTGCGAACAGAATGGACCGTGCGAAAGAATCATCGAATCGTTGGGCAATATCCTGGGCCGGGCTGAAACGCCGGTGCCGCTTAAGAAGCGGGTCATAGAGGTCCTTGTCGCAACCCGTCATCCTTCGGTCCTGCACATCCTTTTGTCGCTGTTGTGGGAAAGCGGTCTGTACCCTGACGTACGCGCGGCGATCATCGGTTTTGGCGGCAGTGCTGTGAAAGAGGCGGTTCAGCTGCTGCGCTACGCCGAGGAATTCTCGTTGCGCATGAAATTGATCGACGTCCTCAAACACATGGGCGAGCAGGGTATCGAAGTCCTGAGGGACAACCTCAACGCGCGCGAGTGGTTTCTGCGGCGCAACATCGTCAGGATCCTCGGCGAGATCGACGAGCCGGCGGCCCATCCACACCTCGATGCGATGCTCAGTGATGAGGATCATCGCGTCCGCCTCGAGGTGGTCCGTGCCTACAACAGGCTGAATGACAAGGCCGGTTTGCTCATGTCTTTGAATGATAAATTCTCTGAGGTGAAGGCCGAAGCTCTGCGGGGGCTGCGGCGCATGATCGATGGAGGCGAATTCATAAATTTGCTGCCGCAACTCGGCGCCAGCGGCGACGAAGTGTATATCGAACTCATGAAGATCATCGATGACAAACGGATTGCCGGCGCCATGCATTGGATAGGCGATCTGCTGAAGCGGCTCGAATGGCGAAATGACCGGATAGCCGAAGAGATCAAAGCGCTGGGGGTGACCACTCTGGCTAGGCTGGGCGGAGATGAGGCAAAGGCGATCCTGTCCGGGCTCGGGCAGTTGAAAGATAAGTACGTGGCCGATCTGGCGTCGAACGCGTTGCGGCGGATGGGTTGAGCAGGGGATGACGGCAGGGTTATTATGATCGCGGTCATTGATTTTGGTTCACAATACACCCAGCTGATCGCACGGCGCATCCGGGAGATGAACGTGTACTCGGAGATCATTAGCTGCCGTGCCGACTTCACCGGCCTCGCGCGGCCGGACGTGGAGGGCATTATTCTATCCGGCGGGCCGGGCAGCGTCTATGAAGTAGATGCCGGAGCCTATCGTCCGCTCTTTGCCCTGGACGTGCCCGTGCTCGGCATTTGCTACGGCATGCAACTCGCGGCCCAGCTCTATGGCGGCCGCGTGAAGAGAAGCGGCACGCGCGAGTACGGGTTGGCGTATCTGAACCACGGCGCCGGTCCCTTGTTTCTCAAGATACCGAAGCGAATCAGCGTGTGGATGAGTCACGGTGACACGGTCGAGCGGTTGCCGCGGAACGCCCGCGTGATCGCCCGCACCGAAAGCACGCCGGTCGCCGCTTTCCGGCTGAAGGAATTCTACGGGCTGCAGTTTCATCCCGAAGTCCGCCATACGCAGTACGGCCGGCAGATGATCAGCAATTTCGTTTTTGGGATATGCCATGCGCGCCGGAGCTGGTCCATGCCGCGGTTCGTGGAAGAGGAGATCGCGCGCATCAAAACTGTTGTGGGTAGTGACAAAGCGCTTTGCGGGATCAGCGGCGGGATAGACTCGACGGTAGCCGGGACGATCGCGGCCCGCGCCCTGGGCCGGAATCTCATCGGCGTCTTCGTCGACAACGGCCTGCTGAGGAAGAACGAGCGGGAAGAGGTCAGGGCAAGTCTTGCGCCGGTCATGAATCTGAAGGTCATTGACGCGCGGGCTCGATTCCTGGCGCGGCTCGCCAATGTCCGGGACGCCGAACGCAAGAGGAAGATCATCGGCCGCGAGTTCATAAGGATCTTTGAGCGGGAGGCAGCGCGCATCAGTAATGTCCGGTACCTGGTTCAGGGGACACTCTATCCGGACGTGATCGAATCGGGACAAGGGATCGGACCGGCCGATATCATCAAGAGCCATCATAATGTCGGGGGGTTGCCCAGGAGAATGAAGCTGAAGATCATCGAACCGCTCCGGATGCTATTCAAGGACGAGGTCCGCTCGATCGCCGGGTACCTCGATCTCCCGGCGTCGTTCGTCGAAAGGAAGCCATTCCCCGGTCCAGGGCTCGCCGTGCGTATCGTCGGCACGGTGAATCCAACCCGGCTTGAAATGCTCCGTCATGCCGATCAGATCCTGCTTGAGGAGGCGGCGATGCTCAAGCACTACGCCAGCATATGGCAGATCTTTGCCGTGCTCCTGCCGCTTGGCAGCGTCGGCGTAATGGGGGACCGCCGGACCTATGATTTCGTATGCGCGATCCGGGCCGTGGAAAGCGATGACGGGATGACCGCCGACTGGGTGCGCTTGCCCCATGACTTCCTCAACCGTGTCTCACGCCGGATCGTCAATGAGGTGAAGGGGATAAACCGCGTCGTCTTCGACGTGACGTCCAAGCCCCCCGCAACGATAGAATGGGAGTAGTAAAGGAGCCTCGGCAACCTTTGAATGGAGTAGGACATAATGAAGGGGTCCCGGAGGGGCAACCATAGAATGGGAATAGAGAAGCCATGGGCAATGATAGAATGGGAATGAACATACTCTACGCCATCTCGATGGTCTACGCAGGCGTCAGCGCGGCGGGATTGTTGAATCGCGGGCTCGGCACGCCTTATACTTACCTGTTCATCGTTGCCGCCGTCGTTTTGTGCGCGGCCTACCTGTCGCTGAACAAGATCGTGCTCGTGCACACGATCATCGCCGCGGCGATCATCAATCTGTTTATTCAACTATCCGGCGGATCGCATTCGCCCCTTTTCTTTGCATACTTCGTATTGTTCCTGGTTATCGGGTTCCGGGACAGCGCCCGCAACTACTGGATCGTATCCCTGTCCCTGGCCGGTGTCGAGCTGGCTTCAGGTTTGATCAGCCGTTCGTTCACCCTGCTGCCTTTGGTCCTGCTCGTTGCTGCGGCCTTTGTCATCGGTTATGTGTTCGATGGCATACGGGAACGCGAGGGACGGTTGGCGCGCGTCCTTCTGCGATACGAGAAGAGGGACCAGTTCCTTGCTCCGGCCGACTACGAATCCGACCGGGTCCGTACCGCGGTGGGCGAGATCGACCGTCATAAAGCCATTGAGCGTCCACTGCTCTATTTCGTGAAATTCCTGCACGATATGTACGAAGCCCACTCGACGGTCATATTCGGCTGCAGTGAAGAGACACTCGTTCTCGTGCAAGGGTTCTCGCACTCGGAACTCTTTCTGCCGCAGGCCGTGATCGAAATGCGGTCCGGTCTCTACCGCCAGGTGACGACCGAGCGCCGGTCCCTGTTGATCAAGGAATATTCGCAGGATCCGGACCAGCTCGGCTATTACCGCGGTCCGGTGCAGGTAAGCTCGGTGATGATCGCGCCCGTCGTTTTGATCGATGAAGTGGTCGGTGTCCTGGTCGTCGACCGCAAAACCGGTTCGTTCGAGGAGCGCGAAAAGACGATCTTCGACGAGGCGGCGAAGACCGCGGGATTCCTGCTGGCGATGCTGCGGCTGTACGAAAAGGCGAGGTATGAGGTCCAGCATCTTTCTTCGATCGCCGAATTGGCCGAGAAACTCCACAAGCGACTGGACCTCAAAGAGATCCTCTCGGATGCGATCACTGCCTTCAAGAATTTCATGTGCTGTGATGATGTCTCGATCGCCCAGGTCGACGAAGTGAACAATTTTGGCGAAGTGATAGTGTCGACATACATTAAAGAACACACGACCTTTTCGCTCAGTGATGGACTCGTTGGTTTTGTCGCGCGTCACCGGAATTCGATAATAAAGGATGACCTCAACAAGGGGAATCTTGTCGTGTTCCGGAAAGATATCAAAACGCCGAACGCCTCCTTTGTCGGTGTGCCGATCCAGCAGGATGACGAACTGCTCGGCGTTGTCTGGCTCGAGGACCACCAATGCCGGAGGTATGACGAGGATGACGTCAGAATACTCAGCATCCTCTCCTTTCAGTTGTCCCTGGCCTGGCAGCGGGCGATACTCTACGACAAGGTCAAGGAACTCTCGATCCGCGACGGCCTGACCGATCTCTACAATCACCGACACTTCCAGGAGATCCTCGAAGCACAGATCTCCAAAGTGGAAGAACTCGTGCTCATCCTCATTGATATCGACCATTTCAAGCGGATCAATGATACCTACGGCCACCAGGCGGGTGACAAGGTGCTCAAGTTCCTGGGCCGGCTGATGTCGCAGATCGGCATCGCCGCCCGGTACGGCGGCGAAGAATTCGCCGTCATCATGCCCGGGTGTTCGCTGAAAAAAGCAATGGACCGGGCCGTGCGCATGAAGGACCAACTCCTGAAATCCGAGGTTAGCTTCAACCGGGGGAAGATCAAATTCACCGTCAGCATCGGGATCGCCCACTTTCCCAACGACGCGAAGACGAGGGTCGATCTGATCGAAAGGGCGGACCGCGCGCTGTACGCGGCAAAGGAACAGGGCCGCGACCGTATCATAATTGCCCAGACAATGGATGGTCAATGAGTCTGGGTATTGCGCTGGGCGGTGGCGGGGCCAGGGGCCTGGCGCACATCGGAGTGCTGGAGGTTCTCGAAGCGCATGGCATTAGGCCGAGATATGTCGCCGGCACCTCGATCGGTGCCGTTGTCGGCGCGCTCTATTGCCTACAGGGGTCGGCTCAGGGGTTGAGAGAAAAAGCCAGACAGATGATCTCATCCGATGAATTCCGGGACCTTAAGTTGGACAAATTCTACACCCGGTCCGATAATATCATTACACGTTTCCGGCACGATCTATTCGAGAAGTTCTTCCTCGGGTCGTTGTTCTTCAAGAGATCACATTTAAAACACGACGCAACGAGAAGAATATTCACTGACATGCTGGGCCAAAAGACTTTTGACGATTGTGCGGCCGGCTTTGTCTGCAATGCGCTGGACATTCAATCCGGCGAAGAGGTCGTTTTCCGGCACGGCCCGCTGGCAGGGGCGGTGTGGGCGAGTTGTGCCATTCCCGGTATATTCCCGCCGTGCGCGCAGGGAGAACGGCTGCTGGTCGACGGCGGCGTCATTGACAACATTCCGATCAAACCGGCGCGCAGCATCGGTGCCGCGAGCGTGTTGGCCGTTTATCTGAATAAGCGTCCGGCTTTTTCTGGGGGACCAAGCACGGGGTATCATATCAACCAGCGTTCGTTCGCTTTCATGAGATATCACCTCGACCAGAGCGCGCTTGCCGGGGCCGATCTTATTCTGGAGCCGGAAGTGAGCGAATTTCACTGGGCGGATTTCAACTCGATCGACGTGCTGGCCGAACTGGGTCGTGAAGCGGCGAATAGGAAGATCGGCGCGATAAAAGCGATCAGCAGGTATCGCTACCGCTTTGTGAAAATCTTCAAACGGCGCATATCCTGAGATCGCGCGCGCGGGTATCTATGGGCGGTCGTGCGGCCCGTAGTATTTGAGTGCGGTCGTATTACCGTCGATCACGACGTACGAGAAGTGGTTGATCCAGTCGCCAGCGTTGATGTAGTACTTATTGTCCGGTAATCGCCTGAATACCGGGGTGTGGGAGTGGCCCAGGATCACCACGTCAACATCCTCATCCTGCAGCTTGTCCCGTGCATAGTCTTCGAGCATGCATTCGAGCCGCGTACTCTGATGCTGTTTGCGCGAGAGATGCGCGATCCTCTGGGCAAGAATAATCCCCGCGTCCGGGTGCAGGAGGCGGTACACGGCGTGATTGACCTTTGATGTGAGCAGGTTTTCCCACAGTACGGTCCAGGGCCGCCGGTCGATCTTGTGGCCGTGCTCCACCAACACGCGCCGGCCGTCGATCTCGAAGATCGTCGGTCCGCGGTGCACCTTAAATCCGAGGCCGGCAAGAAATCCTCCCATCGTTACCTCATGGTTGCCCATGACGTAGTGAACCCCCTTACCGTCCTGAACAATGTTGTACAGTGTGGCAAGCAGCGTGAAATAGTATTTGGGAAAGGCACGGTTGTATTCGAACCAGAACTCGAACAGGTCGCCGAGGATATAGAGGTTTGTGAGACGGTGACGCATTTCGCGTAGAAATCTCACGAGAAGTTGACCGCGGCTACTCCGGTCCGTACGGATGTGGGCGTCGCTTATGAAGACGTGCATCTGTGCATTATACCGGACGGCGATAGTTGAGTCAACAGCCGTTGACACGTAAGGGCCAGTGAATATAATAATCGATGAACAGTATAATGATATTCGGACTGCTTGTCTTCACGCAATACTTTGGTCAGAATAAGGTCCAGTACAAGGATTTTGATTTTCACGTACTCGGTACCGAACACTTCGATATCTATTTCTACGAAGGGTGTGACGACCTCGCGGCATTCGCCAGTGTTGTTCTCGAGGACGGGTATACGATGCTCAGTGAAGAGCTGGCCATTGCGGTCGATTTCAAGATACCCGTAGTCCTCTACAATTCGCCGAACGATTTTTCGCAGACCAATATCACCATGGAACTGATCGAGGAGTCGACCGGCGGTTTTTCCGAGATCCTGAAGAACCGCATGGTCGTGCCCTTTACTGGTGATTACGAGGATTTCCGTCACGTGCTGGTTCACGAATTGACGCACATCTTTCAGTTCACGATATTCTTTCCCTCGCGCCTCGAGGCGATCTTCAGCGGCGACATACTCTACTCCGTACCCCTGTGGGTTTTTGAGGGTCACTGCGAATACATGTCAAACGGCTGGGATCTCGACGCGGATATCTTCATGAGAGATCTGGTCGTGAACAATAAGCTCATTCCGATCTACGCGCTGGAGGGTTATGGCGGATGGGTCATTTACAAGGAGGGCCAGGCGTTCTTCAATTATGTCGCCGAGAAGTACGGGCGCAAGAAAGTGTCTGAATTCGTGCACCTGATGAAGGCAAAGCGCAATCTCGAACAGGCTTTCCTTGCCGCCTTCGGTATCCCCCCGGATGAGTTCAACAAACAGTGGCTCAGGTACTATCAGATCAAGTACTGGCCAAAGGTCGGTCGGCTCGAGTATTTCGATAATTTCGCGCGGATCGTGTATGATCACAAAAAAAGAGGCTCGCTCTATAATGTTTCAACCGCGCTATCGCCGGACGGCGACAAGATCGCTTTTATCAGTGACCGGTCCGGAACCGCCGAGATGGTGGTCATTTCGAGCATTGACGGACGGCTCATCAAGAGGCTCTTGAGATCGGCATATTCATCGGGTTATGAAGGTCTCCATCTGTACCAGGGTGGTCTGTCGTGGTCGCGCGACGGTGAATATATAGCATTTGCCGCGAAGTCAAGGGGCGAAGACGTGCTCTACGTCGTGCGCGCGGCCGACGGGCGCGTGCACAAGCGGCTTGCCCTGGGTCTGAGCGGAATCTATTCGCCGCAATTCAGCCCGGATGGCCGCAAGGTCGTCTTCACCGGTCTGCAGGATTCCTATTCGGATATCTACATCTGTGACCTTGAGCGGGGGACGGCGGAGAGAATAACGGACGACATTTTTTCGGACGGCTATCCGGTGATGCTTTCTGATGACCTCATCGCTTTCGTGTCCGACCGCCCCGATCCGAACGGGGACTATTACTACGGGCGGCACGCGGTCTTCCTCTACCATCACGGTGATTTCATCCGCCTGACGCCGCGCACGGGATATGTCGCCTCGCCGATGTTCGCTCCTGACACCAGTCTCTATTTCGTGGCCGATTACGACTCGGCGTATGATCTTTACTACTATTCCAGACAGGAGGGACGGATCACCAAGCAGACTGGCGTGTTTACCGGCATCTACTACCCTTCGATCTCAGCCGACGGCAGCAAGATCGCGTTCTCTTATTATGACGACTACGGATACGACATCTGCATTGTCAAGGATCCCATGACCAGGATGGTCGACCATGTGAGCCGTCCGGATACCGCGGATATCGCGCAGCGGGATTACTACACTTCGGAACCGCTCGATGCAGAGGACGTGAGGAATTACCGGCCCAAGTTCACGGTCGACTATTTCACCGCCGCGGCCGAATACTATTCGGCCTGGGGGTTCAGCGGTATCGGGCAGATCGCGATAAGCGATATCCTGGGCAACCACCATATTCAGTTCGCCTCGAATTTCTACGGCAACCTCGTCAATTCGGATATCTTCATGAATTACTGGTATCTGAGGAAACGGACCGATTTCGGCGCCGCTGCTTTTCAGTATTTGAACTACTTTTCCGAAGGGTACGACCTGCTCGTATGGCGCTACATGGGCATGGGCGGAGTCATGCAGTACCCTTTTGACCGCTTCTTCAGGTTTGAGTTTGGCCTGTACGCGTACCGGCTCTTCGAAACAAGGTGGCTGGATTTTTTCCCGTTCTATGTGTCGAACCGGTCGGTGACCGCGAGCTACAACTTCTTCTACCCGGAGGCCGCGTTCGTTTTCGACAATGTCAAGTGGGGGCCGATCGGTCCGCATGACGGCCGGCGCTTCCGCATCGGCGGTTATGCGACATTGCTCAGCGATTGGGAACTCAGAAGTGCGATCGTTGATTACCGCCGCTACTTCGGTCTCTCGCCGCGCACAAGCTTTGCATCGCGGCTGGTGCTTGCCGGCAGCTTCGGCCCGGACCTTGACTACTGGTCGATCGGCGGCCCGTATTCGCTGCGCGGCTACGACTACTACGCGTTGACCGGTTCCAAACTCGGTTTCCTCAATCTGGAACTCCGTTTCCCGTTCATCGACCGTCTGAGCATTGCTTTTCCGCTGCCGCTGGAGATCCGAAACTTGCGTGCGGGCATCTTCGCCGACCTCGGCGCCGTATACACCGACTCGCTGAAACTCTGGGAGACCGAGGGCGGGTTCCATCTTGAAGATCTCAAACTCGGCGTCGGGGCGGGCTTGAGGTTCAGCTTTATGTATTTGATATTCAGAATCGACTTTGCGCGCGCCCACAATCTTAAGGGCTGGTATGAATATTACAGAACGGCCGATGACTACCGGCGCTCGGAATGGAAGTTCTACTTGACGCTGAGTCCGGATTGGTGATCGTACCTTTAGAATTTAGCATTCTGCAAGCAACAATGACCTGGAAGAAATTCACGCTCTGCCTGTTCCTGCTGGTCTTTCCGGCGTGCAAGCGCGAGGACAAGGTCGTAGTCGATTTCTGGCATGTCATGGGCGGACCGCTCGGCCGCCGGCTCAGCGAAATGGTCGGTGATTTCAACCGGATGCATCCCGAAGGCGAGGTCCGGCCGGTGCACATGGGTTCCTACGACGTCCTGGCGCAGAAATTGATGGGTGCTATTTCCTCGGGCAACCCGCCGGTGATCGCCCAGATGTATGAATCCTGGACCGATCAGTTCCTCCATGGAGGTCAGCTCGTCCCCCTGGCCGAGTTCGTGCGGAACGAACCGGCATTCGATCTGGAGGATTTCTATCCGGTCTTCATCGAGGACAACACGTACGACACGCTGCTCGCCACCCTGCCGTTCAACAAGAGCGTGCCGGTGTTTTACTACAACGCGGACCTCCTGCGCGAATCAGGCATCGATTCATTCCCGGACAACTGGTCCGACTTCAGGCATGCGTGCGTGCAGGTCCGGCGCGCCGGGGTCTGGCCCACGTCCTGGCCGCTGGACGTTTGGTACTTTTCGACCATGCTGTATCAGGAAGGGGGCGTGTTGTTCGACGAGGCAGCGAACCAGCCGCGCTTCAACGCGGCCGAAGGTGTCCGTGTCCTTGAATACCTGGTCGGTCTTGTCCGGGACAGTCTGTTCTACGTGAACCCGGGTTTCCAGCGGCAGGATGAATTCCTTTCGGGCAACGTGGCGATGATCCCCGCTTCGGTCGTTTCGTGGGCATTCATGAAGGGAAGAACGTCGTTCGAAATGGGCGTGGCGCCGTTCCCGCAGGGCCAGCAGCTGGCGACTGTGATCGCCGGCACGAACATCGGCATGTTCAAGAAGACAACGAAGGCACAGCAGGAACTGGCCTGGCAGTTCATCCGGTGGTTCCTCGAAGCGGAGAACCAGGCGCGCTGGACCGAGGCGAGCTACTATCTGCCGGTAAGGCGCAGTGCCACTCAAACCGAAGCGTTCAAGCAGTTCGTTGCCGACAACAGAGGCTACGCAAAGATCATACAGCAGCTTGACTTTGCGAGAACCGAACCGAAGACGAAAGAGTGGTTTGCCGGCCGCATATACCTCAACGACGCGATCGAGGAGGCAATGAGGCTCGGCCGCAGTCCGCAGCAGGCACTGGACGATGCCGCGCAACGCCTGCTGGTAGAACTCAGGTAGCGCTATTCGGCGAGCAGGATCACCTTCCTCGTCAGGTTCTCGCCCTCAAAGGTCGCTTTCACGAAGTAAATGCCGGAGCTGACTGTACGGCCCCGGTCGTCAATACCGTGCCAGGTCACGTTGTACTCGCCCGCATCGAGCGGTGTATCGAGCACGTTCGACACCAGCCGGCCCGTGACATCGTAGACACTGACCGTCACCCCGCCGCGGCGCGGCGTTGAGAAGGTTATCTTCACCCTGCCCGCAAAAGGATTGGGCGCCGGCGCGCGCAGTGCAAAGGTGTTCACGGCGTCGCTACCCCAATCTTCGATGCCAACTTCGGCCGCGGTCATTACCCTCATCATGAAATCATAGGGGGTCCATGCATGCCAGCCCGGACTCTGGGGATCGGTCCAGTACCAGTACGAGTGATTGTCCAGGGGCTGGGTATTGTCCATGCCGACAGCGGGCAGACTGGGAGAAGTGGAAAGCCAGTGGAGAACCATCCAGAACGGTTCATCGGTCGTCATCGCAATGGGTGTCGCGTATTCCTTGAGCGCCCAGCCCGGAACGGTTGCGCTGATCGTTTCCGGCGGCGCCAGGTAGTATGACGGAGCAAGTCCGGGCAATCCCACGGAGTCTTTATTCAGGGAAACGGCGACCGGATCAGCGCTGCTCAAATAGACGCGGCAACGCGTGATATAGTATGGTGAGGTGAGGCAAGGGATCATCTTCATGGCGAATTTGTTGTCGGCATAGGTGCCTGAGACAGTACCGTACACGTCGAGGGTTCCGTCATCATACAGTATCTCATATGATGCATGGACGTTCATGGTGGCCGAATCGTTTGCCGGCAGATAATCTTCCGGTACATTAGTGAAGAAATAGGCGCTGTACGTGCCCGTGTCCGCAGGACTCCAGTTCGGCGCAATCGTAATGATCTGTGATTGCAGGGGGGCAAGATAACTCTGGCCGGCTCCCGTGTAAACGAGGCTTCCCAGACCGTCGTATATTTCGCAGACCACCGGTATGTTCTCGCCGTAACTGCCGAGATTCGCGACATTCACACGCGGTGCACCGGAGTAGTTAACCGTCAATTCGGTGAAGGGATAGACGATACTCGATACCGCGCCGTCATGGTAGCAGATACTCGCTTTGACGAGCGTATCATTATTAGGGAATTCATCGCCGGTCAGGACGGTGAATGCGCGCGTTTCATAGCAGTCATAGGAAGGCACGCTCCAGTTCGTGCCGAAGGAGATCGTCGAACTTGCGCCGGATGCGAGACCGGATACCAGGACGGTGTCGGCATACAGGAGCTGCGCGAGGGAGTTATGGATGTTGCAGACCGTGGTGAAGGTCGCGGTCTGCGTGCCGTAATTCCGGACCGTGACCTGGGGCGTGATGTTCTGTCCGACCTGGAGAAATGAAGCCGGTGCATCAATGCGCTCGATCCCAACATCGTTGGCCAGCGGGTCGAGCATGCGTATTGCATAGACCTCGCCGCCGTTGCCCCATGCACGGGCATGGACTGCTTTTCCTCCGGCGGTGATGAAAGAACCATCCCGCGAGATGTCCACGGAAAAGATCGATCCGGGTTCGTCGATATCATCGAGTACCTGGAATATCGGCGTCGCTGAACTGCGGTCAAAAACCGTCACGACATCGCCAAAGGTGCCGTTATACTGGCCCCACGACCCGGCGACGGCGCGCGACCCGTTCGCGCTCAGCGCGCACGAGGCAACATAATCGCCGTATTGCGTGTACTCCCATAGCGGTGTCGCCGAGGAGGAATCGAAGAGCAATACCTTGCCGGCATTGCTCGGGCTGTATTGATACGTGCCGGCCATGATCGTGGATCCGCCTCTTGAGATGGCGACCGCGGTCACCCATGGATGGCCGGTGTAGCATTGCCATGCGAGACCGTAGGCACTGCCGTTCCAACGGTAGAGGTTGACGCGCGTTGAGAAATCACCGTTGACCAGGTATGTGCCGTCAGCCGATATCTTGGCCGCGGTCTGGCCGTAGTTTGCGATCGAGTCGCGCCGCGTGCCGTCCGCGTTGTAAACATATATCGCATAGTAGGTCGTGACACAGATGACCGAGCCATCATCGGCCATGTCCACACCGTTTATTCCCGAGTTCGTGCTGAAACCGACCGTCCGGATCGTATCCCCGTCCTCGTTGAACAAGAATAGCCGGCCCATGCCAGCCTGCTGGGCAAGCGCCGCGCATATTGATCCGTCAGAGCTGACGCAGACCGTCTGTCCCTGGCTGCTCGACGCGTAATTCCAGCCCGGAGGCAAGCTGTACGACCAGTTGGGCACCGTGCTCGTCGCGCTGAAATCGTAGCATGGCGTTCCATTTGACAGTACGCCGATCGCCGCGCCGGTTAATGAAACGTCAGTTGAAATGAAGAACGCGGCGTCCGGCAGGGGAAAAGACCAGGTCGGCGTTGCCGTGCCCAGGGTCCGGTAAAGGCTCGTTCTTTCGTTGTTCAGATACCATCCCGCCTGGATCCACATGCCGTTGCCCGCTATCGCGGTGTGCTGCGCGATCGCGTTCTGGTGATTACGGTCAACCCAGAGGATCTCGGCGCGGGAATTTCCATAGAAATGAGATGCTGTTTGATGATAGCCGGTTTCCCCCGCCGGGTCGGTGACGAATCGCGTGCCGAGCGGACCCGTTTCGATGTCGATGCCCGGCAGACCCTCCTGTTTAACCGGTCCGGCGAACAGGAGTGCTATTGAGACGAAGAACACTGGCAGATATTTCATTGTTTCCTCCTGTGCTATTATAGCCGGCGGCCGCGGTTCGTCAATTGTGGTATTGGTTGCGCGTCTATCGGTCAGTCTCGCGTGCGGTACGATGCTACAGGCTAATGACTCCGGCAATATTGACATCGCCCTGGATATATGTAATATCTGTGTATGCCCAGTTGGATAAAGGCAAAGAGATTCAGTGTGTTCACCACGTTGCCTTACGGCGGGAATCCAGCCTGGGTCGTCCTGGGAACCGAGAAATTGACCGACCAGGATATGCTGACCCTCGCCTCCGATCTCAATCCCAGTTCCGACACCGCGTTCGTTTCTCCAGACCCGACAACCGAAGCCGATATAAGCCTGCGGTTTTTCAACGGCAAGAACGAGGTCAACTTTTCAAGCCATGCTGCGATCGCTACCTATTTCGCACTGAACGGCGAAGATATGGTCAAGTTGAAAGAACCCGAAACAATAGTCAAACAGCGGACCAAGACCGGAATAAACCCGGTACACCTGCGGGTCAAGGAAGAAAAAGTCACCCGGGCGACGATTACGCTGTCCAAGCCGACTAATCTCGATCTGGAGATCAATCTGACGCTGGTCGCCAGATTCTTGGGACTTGAACGCGAAGATCTGACCGCGGCGGGTTTGCCCATGGACGTCACGTCGACAGGTTTCTACGATCTGATAATCCCGCTCCGCTCGCTCAAAGACGTGCGGAATGTCACGCCGAACTTCACTTTGATGGATAGTTTCTGCGTGCGCCTGGGGATCAGCGGCGTCATCGTTTTTTGCCGCCAGTCATTTGACATCGACAGCACCGCTTTTATGCGCCATTTTGCGCCTTCGATAGGTGTCAATGAAAATCCGATATCCGGTCTGGCCGCGGGTACGCTGGGCTGTTATTTGCATAGGCACAAGATCGTGGAAGCGGCCAATTTTTCACGGATGATAATCGAACAGGGTCACCTGCAGCAGAAGCAGGGCAAGGTATACGTGCATCTCGAGACGACACGCGGGCAGATATTCCGCGTGAAGATCGGCGGCAGCGCGGTGCTCACCTTCACCGGCTACATAACTACTCCCTGACCCACATACCGGCATAGATCGGAACTTATCTTTCTTGACGGCACAGGGATTTTGAATATACTAAAAGGCATGTTATCTCGATTCGCGGGTGGCGTGCATCCTCCGGAGCAGAAAAACACCGAGCACTCGGCCATTGAGGTGATGCCGCCGCCGAAGATCGCCTACATACCATTCGCGCAGCACACTGGCAAACCGGCAAGACCAATAGTCAAGAAGGGTGACGAAGTGAAGATCGGCACGAAGATCGGCGAGCCCGACGGTTTCATATCGGCATCGGTCCATGCCAGCATATCGGGAAAGGTCATCGATATTACCGATCATCCGCACCCGGTGACCGGCTCGTCCTTGTGCTGTATAATCGAATCGAATAACAGTGAAGAATGGATTGCTGACCTCAGGGGTGAACGCGATGTCAGCGATCTACCCGGTCCAGAACTCCTGGCGGCGGTGAAGGAAGCGGGCATCGTCGGACTGGGCGGGGCTGCGTTTCCGACTCATGTGAAACTGTCGCCGCCCAAAGATAGAAAAATTGATACGCTGGTGGTCAATGGTTGTGAGTGCGAACCGGTGCTCACCGCGGACCACCGGCTGATGGTCGAAGACGCCGGTTCGATCGTCGAAGGAGCAAGGATCTTTCAGAAAATCCTCGATGCGCCGAATCTGATCTTCGGCATCGAAGATAACAAGAAAGACGCCATTGAATTGTTCGGGAAACAAGGGGTCCAGGTTTTCAAGTTGAGAACGAAATATCCTCAGGGCGCCGAGAAACAGCTGATCAAGGCGATCCTCCGGCGCGAGGTGCCGAGAGGCGGGTTGCCCATGGATGTCGAATGTGTCGTGCATAATATCGGTACGTGCCAGGCAGCGTTCATGGCGGTGAAATTCGGCAAACCACTGATCGATCGTGTGCTCACCGTGGCCGGCGACGGCGTGAAGCAAAACAAGAATGTCCTTGTCCGTATCGGCACACCGGTCAGGGATGTGATCGAGTTCTGCGGCGGCTATACGGCCGAGCCGAAGAAGATAATATTCGGCGGCCCGATGATGGGTATTGCCCAGTATTCGGATGATGTGCCGGTGATCAAGGGCGCGTCAGGCATTCTCGTCTGGAAAGACGTGATGGTGCTCGAGCCGGGTCCCTGCGTGAGGTGCGCGAGTTGCGTTGACGCCTGCCCCATGGGCCTGGTGCCGACCGAGATCTACAGTTTCGTGTCCAGCAAGAATTTCGACATGGCAAAGGACTACGGCGTGCTCGATTGCATTGAGTGCGGCTGCTGCGCCTATGTCTGCCCGGCCGCGATTCCGCTCGTGCACTATTTCAAATACGGCAAGGCCGAGGTTTGGCAGAGGTCGAACCAGTGAAAGAACTCCTCGTCGTTTCCGCGTCCCCGCACATCCGGGCAAAAAAGAAGACTGCTATCGCGATGCGCGCGGTCATCATCGCACTGTTCCCGGCCCTCGTGTACGCCACCTACCTCTTCGGCCTGCGCGTCCTGTTCATCACCCTTATCAGCATCCTGTCCGCCGTCGTTTTCGAAGCAATGATGCAGAAGATGCTGGGCCGCAAGATAACGATCGGCGACGGGAGCGCGGTCCTGACCGGTCTGCTCCTTGCATTCAATCTGCCGCCCGGCGTGCCGTGGTGGCTGCCAGCGGTCGGCAGCGGCTTTGCGATCGTCTTTGCCAAACAACTCTTCGGCGGCCTGGGCCATAATTTCATCAACCCGGCCCTGGCCGGCCGCGCGTTCCTCATGGCGTCATGGCCCTCGTTGATGACCAAGGAATGGGTCAGCCCGGTGTCCGGCACTCTCTCGGGTATCGACGGGATCAGCGCGGCAACCCCGCTCAGCCTGCTCAAGAACCCGGCGAACTACGGTGACCCCCAGCTCATAATCCGGCAGCTCAACGATCCGGAAACGGTGCGCAACCTCTTCTTCGGCAAGACCGGCGGCTGCATCGGCGAGACATCGGCCCTGTTGCTGCTCATCGGCGGGTTGTTCCTGCTTTTCACGCGGATCGCCGATTACCGTATCGTGGCCGGGTATCTGGGGAGTTTTGCACTTCTGGCGATCGTTCTGCCGACCGACGGCAACGTCCTGTTCCATCTATTGTCCGGAGGTCTGATGCTGGGCGCGTTTTTCATGGCGACGGATTGGGTGACTTCGCCGGTCACGAAGAAAGGCCGCTGGATTTTCGGCATAGGATGCGGTATCATCACGATCATTATCCGGATCTGGGGCGGTTATCCAGAGGGTGTTTCCTATTCCATATTGTTGATGAACGTTTTTACGCCAGTGATCGACCGTATGACCAAAGCGCGCATATTCGGTCAGTTACCAAAGAAGGGAGCAAAGAAATGACGAGCACGAGGCAGATGGTCATCATGTTGTTCGTGGTCGCGGTTGTGTGCGCAGTAGTTCTCTCTTGTGTCTATGCATTCACGGCGCCGCGCATCGCCGACACGCAAATGAAACTCACGCTGGCCGGGCTCGAGCAGGTGATCGATGCGGAGCGGTTCGTCGAGATCGTCCCGGATACGCTCTGGCAGGCTCTCGATTCGCTGGGCAACCAGGTCGGTATCGTCTTCCGCGTCTTTCCCCAGGGATATGGCGGTCCGATCCCGGTAACCGTGGGGCTCGACGCCGGTCAGAGAATAACCGGGATCAAGGTGGCCACGGCGGCTGAAGGGCTCACTGAGACTCCGGGTTTGGGCGCCAAGATCACCGGCGACGATTTCACCGGACAATTCAAGGGCAAATGCGCGGACGACGTCGCGCTCCAGAAGGACGGCGGCGCGATCCAGGCGATCACCGCGGCGACGATCTCTTCGCGCGCGGTCGCGGCCGGAGTGCGCAAGGGGATCGACATGTACGGCTCGTCATTGGCGCCGTCGTGCGATCCGCGCGCGGTCTTTCCCGAAGCCGATGCGTTCCGCGAGATAATCAAGGATACACTCTGGCAGGCAATGCGCGGTGAGGCCGCGGCCGGTATCGTCTTTGTCGGCGCGGTCATGGGTTATCTCGATACGATAAGGTTCATGGTCGGTTCGACCGCGGACGGGCAGATCACCGGAGTCGCCATCCTCTATTCGCAGGAGACCGAGGGCATTGGCGAAGTCATCCGCGATCACGAGTTTCTCGACAAATTCAAGGCCGGCATACCCGATGCGATAAGCGGTGCCACGGTGTCGTCCCGCGCGTTGATCAACGGCGTGGTCGACGGAATTGAGCGGTTCAAGGAATATCTGAAGTGAGCAAGTTGGGCATATTCACGCGCGGT
>JACUUY010000017.1 GCA_014859085.1 Caldifarciminota bacterium | reverse complement strand
CACT
Source organism: Caldifarciminota bacterium (assembly GCA_014859085.1). GTDB lineage: Bacteria > Hydrothermota > Tepidihabitantia > SM23-42 > SM23-42 > SM23-42. The sequence continues at coordinate 28,764 of JACUUY010000017.1, read as the reverse complement.
CACCACCTGATTACCAACCAGGCTGAGGGAACCTTTGGGCGCCTCCGTTACATTTTGGGAGGCGACCGCCCCAGTCAAACTGCCCACCTGCCACTGTCCCGCGCCCTGATTCAAGGGACGGGGTTAGAACTCTCGACAAAACAAGGGTGGTATTTCACTGGCGGCTCCATCCCAGCTGACGCCGGAACTTCAAAGCCTCCCACCTATGCTACACATGTTCAGCAAAAATCCAATAGCAAGCTACAGTAAAGGTTCACGGGGTCTTTTTGTCCTATCACGGGTAGGCGGCATCTTCACCGCCACTACAATTTCGCCGGGCTCCTCGTCGAGACAGCGCTCTAGTCGTTACACCATTCGTGCAGGACGGAACTTACCCGCCAAGGAATTTCGCTACCTTAGGACCGTTAGAGTTACGGCCGCCGTTTGCCAGGGCTTCAGTCGAAAGCTGCCCTCCGGTCTCAACCGAAGTCTACACCGGAGTTGACCCCCTTCCTTAACCTTCTGGCACCGGGCAGGTGTCAGTCCCTATACTTTGCCTTACGGCTTAGCAGAGACCTGTGTTTTTGTTAAACAGTCGCTAGAGCCCTTTCACTGCGTCCTGCTGTTCATCACAGCAGGAACCCCTTCTTCCGAGGGTACGGGGTTAGATTGCCGAGTTCCTTAACGAGGGTTCACCCGAGCACCTTAGGATATTCACCTCGCCCACGTGTGTCCGTTTCCGGTACGGTCACCTCAGTTTCTGACATAGAGGCTTTTCTCGGCCGACTCTCAAGGTGGGTTTATGACCTTTTGGGTCTCCCCATCGCGCACCAAGGTTAAGAGACTCTGGATTTGCCTGGAATCTCCCTTAATGCGCTTAGATCCTGTATTCCAACACAGGACCCACCTCTACCATCGGCGTCCCCCCATAGTTCATAACGAAACTAAGATGGTAGCCGAATATTAACGGCTTTTCCATCGCCTACGCCTTTCGGCCTCGGCTAAGGCACCGACTAACCCTGGGCGGATTAACCTTCCCCAGGAACCCTTGGGCTTACGGTGTCTCGGTTTTTCACCGAGATTATCGCTACTTATGCCGGCATAATCACTTCCAGTTCGTCGATCCCAACTCACGTTGAGACTTCAACCTACAATGGAACGCTCCCCTACCCCCTCTGCAAAAAGCAGAGAGTCGCAGCTTCGGTGATTGATTTTAGCCCCGATATATTTTAGGCGCAAAGTGACTCGGCTGGTGAGCTGTTACGCACTCTTTGAATGGTGGCTGCCTCTAAGCCAACATCCCAGTTGTTTATGTCACCTCACATCCTTTCCCACTTAATCAATTCTTAGGGACCTTAGCTGGCGATCTGGGTTATTCCCCTTTTGGCGATGGAGCTTATCCCTCACCGCCTCATTCCTGAACTTTTTAAGTAGTAGCATTTGGAGTTTGGTTAGATTTGAACCCCGAAGGGTCCTCCTCTATTCAGTGCTCTACCACTACTACTGAACGTCCAAGACTGTCCCTAGAGACATTTCGGGGAGAACCAGCTATTACCCGGTTTGGTTAGCCTTTCACTCCCACCCACAGTTCATCCGAGGATATTTCAACATCCACCGGTTCGGACCTCCATTTCGTGTCACCGAAATTTCATCCTGACCATGGGTAGCTCACCGGGTTTCGGGTAATATCCCAACCTACTAAGTCGCCCTATTCAGACTCGGTTTCCCTACGCTTTCTTCCGCCATTTTCATGAAGGAATTAGGCTTGCAGGTCAGGGTAACTCGCCGGCTCATTATGCAAAAAGCACGCAGTCATACCGATTGCCTCTCGGAATTGCTTCCAAGAGATCGATATTCCTGCTGATTGTAGACGCATAGTTTCAGGTTCTATTTCACTCCCCGCCAGGGGTTCTTTTCACCTTTCCCTCACGGTACTTGTTCACTATCGGTCATCCGGGAGTATTTAGCCTTACCCAGTGGTCTGGGCAGATTCCCACGAAGTAGTTGCCTCGCAGTACTTGGGATTCCGGTCAGTGAAGATCTTGAAGTTTCATCTACTGGACTATCACCATCTGTGGTATTCCTTTCCAGGAAATTTCAATTACCCCAAGATTTTGTAACTTCACAATCCGCAGAGCAATTTGGATTCGACCGAACCCCACTACACCGTCTGCACAACGCTTGCTCGCTTGAACATGCAGGTCGGTTTGGGCTGTTCCGATTTCGCTCGCCGCTACTTTCGGAATATCTCTTCCTCGAGGTACTGAGATGTTTCACTTCCCTCGGTTAGCCTTCTGCCTTACGGCAGAATATCCCGGATTGCTCCGGGATGGGTTTCCCCATTCGGGCATCGCCGGATCAAAGGTTGTTCGCACCTATCCGACGCTTAACGCAGCCTACCACGCCCTTCTTCGCCTCCAGATGCCAAGGCATCCACCATGCGCCCTTAATAACTTGGACCCGTTACCTTCCGCCAAATAAGTTGTCAAAGATCAAGAAAGACTATTTCACTTCCTGCTCATTCATTATAATCCTTTTCACCCCGGTTGTCAAGGGATGAAATATTCACATTAACTATTATATGTATTTTTTCGATTGTGTCAATAGTTTAGACACCATCTTCGCGCCTGAGGTTAACTCCCTCAGAAATAGAAGAGAAATCCGAGCCCGCCCTCAAGGTCAACGTCTGTTTCCGGGATTAGGTCAACTACCGGCACGATCTCGAGAAATATGCCGAACCGGTCGATCCTGTACTCTGCGCCGCCGCCGATGCGCAGGCCGAGATGGAAATTGGTTTCGTCCGTTGCATCGACTTTCTTGAACCTGAAGCGGCCGCCCGCGGCGATATAGAGCGTGAGGTCGTTTATCGTCGTGCCTTCCTCGGTTTCGATCGTCATCGGGAACAGGTGCTGGTAGTCACCGGTTAGGTGTATTCCGGGATTATCAATGAACGACCAGCCGGCGTGGGCCGCAAAGGCCGACCTCTTCGTCGCCCGATATTTAAAGGCAAGGCCGGTCGGGCTCCCCAAGATCACGCCGAAACCAAGGTCGGCGCCGCGCGCCGAACCGGGCATGACCAGCGCCATAAAAACGCCGGTCAGAATAACTCTTCTCATCATTCCCACCCTTCGATCCGCAGGGGCATCAGCAGGTAAAGCACCCGCGGGTCATCTTTTGGCCGCAGTAGCGCTGCGGTCGATTGTGAGGTCAACTGCATCACGATGTCGCTCGTTCGGATGTGGCGCAGGATCTCGATAATGTAGCTCGCGTTGAACCAAATACCGAGCTTGTCGCCGTCATAAACGCTCGGGATCTCTTCTTTTGCCTCGCCGATGTCGGGCGACGAAGCAGAGAGCACGATGGTTCCGCCGATGAAGTCGAACTTGACGTTCTTGATGTGGGGGCTCGACACGAGCGAGACCCTTTTCAACGCGCCATCCAGTACTTCCCGGTCGACCGTGCAGTTGCCCGTAAAGGTCGTTGGGATAACGCCCTCGTAGTTGGGGTACGGGCCTTCAATGAGGCGCGCAATGATCTTGGTGTCAAGGTAGCTCAACCCCATCATTCGCTCTTCGGCGTAGATCTCGACGTTATCTTCCGGGTCATCTAAACTGATCAGATCGAAGAGCTTGGGAGCAACGATGATCTCTCCGGGGTTCTCCGTTTTCGCCACCTTGTTCAACGCCAGCCGCGCGCCATCCGTGGTAACGAACTTCAATTCGCCTTCTTTAAGCTGGATGAGTACACCGTTCATCGGCCGGCGGCTTATGTCCCGGGCAACCATGAATATTGTTGAGTTCACCATCTCATTCACTTCGCCGGCTTTTACATCAAACCATTTCTTCTCGGGGAACTTTGGCACTTCAGGAAATTCCTGGTAGTCCAGCGAGGGGATGTTGAAGTGCGCGTTACCGGCCGAGATCTGCAGGTTCAATTCCTTCAGTTTGAACTCTATCTCGTGGCCGCTAGATTCCCGGGTAATCTCAAGGATCTTTTTGCCGGGTACCAAAACTTTTCCCGTTTCTTTTACTTCGACGGGTACGGATTTTCTTATGAAAATATCGAGGTCGGTCGCTTCGACCGATAGTTCTTTGTTCTTCACTTCTAGTATGATATTCTGCAGTACCGTGTAAGTGCTCTTAGGGGGGATTATTTTGACGACACTGCTTAGGGTTTTTTCCAGTTCATTTTTACCGATCTTGAATTCCATTTATCCTCCTTACATATAACAACAACAATATAATAAATATATACTGCTGTTGTTGTTGGGTGTGTGGAAATGTTGAGAAGTGCCAATTGTTCTGTAATGCCGCGCCAAACTACCGCGGATTATCCATAACGCATCGTGGATTTTGTGTGCACATGTTGTGCCAATCAAAATGCTCAATTATTTCTCCACAGGCTATGCACTGTTTATCCTCGTAATTATCCCCTGCAATTTCTGCCCGTACTCGAAGTCAACCTTCTTCAGATTTTCAACTTTTCCGATCGCATGCATCACGGTCGTGTGGTCTTTGCCGCCAAAAAAGTCGCCGATCTCGGTCAAGGACAGGCTCAGCAAGCTCCGAATGAGGAACATTGCCGTCTGCCGCGCCAGGGCAAGCTTTTGAGTGCGGCGCCGGCCCTTCAATTCCGCTTCAGTGAAGCCAAACTCATCAACAACATTACGCAATATCATCTCTTTTGTTACCTTTCCGCCGTGGTTCAAGAGGTCCTTGAGCACGGTTTCCGTGAGCTGCTCGGTCACAGCTTCGCCCGACAGAGAAGACATGGCGAGGAGCCTGATCAGACAACCCTCGAGATCACGGATATTCGACTTGACGCGCGAGGCAACATAATAAGCAACATTGCTCGGGAGCCGGATGTTTTCCATTTCCGCCTTCTTCTGAAGAATGGCGATGCGCGTTTCGAGGTCGGGCGGCTGGAGGTCGACGACCAGCCCCCCCTGGAACCGCGAGGTCAGACGTTCCTCAAGCGTGGGGATATCCCTTGGCGGGCGGTCCGAACTGATCACGATCTGCTTTCCCTGCGTGTAGAGATAGTTGAAGGTGTGAAAGACCTCCTCTTGCAGCCGTTCCTTGCCGAAAAGGAACTGAATATCATCGATAAGGAGCAGGTCCTTAGTCCGGTACTTCTTCTTGAACGCCATTTGCTGGTTCTTCTGTATCGCCTCGATCAGCTCGGTCATGATGTTTTCCGCCTGCGTGTAATAAACGTTCAATGCCTTATGCTGACGATGCGCAAAGTTGCCGACGGCCTGCATAAGGTGGGTCTTGCCCAGCCCCACGCCGCCGTATAGGAACAGGGGGTTGTATGCCTGGCCGGGTGCTTCGGACACGGCCAGCGCCGCCGCATGCGCGAATTCATTGCTCTTGCCAACGACGAACGTCTCGAAAGTGTACCTTTCCTGGAGCTTGGTCGAAGCATGCGAGAGGATTATTCTTTTTTTCTTGCGGACCGGCCGGTCTCCCTGCTGCTTGATCGCCTTGAACGCGAGCCGCAGCTTCTCGCCATTGGCCTGGTTAACGGCCTCCTCCAGAATGCTGTAATAGTGCTCTTCGATCCAATCGATGAAAAAGCCGTTCGGAAACTCAACAAGCAGGACGTCGTCTTTTAATTCGACGCCGCGGCTGCTGCCAAACCAGGTGGCAAACGATTGAGGATTGATCCGCTCTTTCAGATAGCCAAGGATATTGTCCCAGGTTTTTTTAGCTTGTTCGGTCATTTCTGTTATCCACCCGAATCCACATAGTTATCCACACGCACAACGCGTCAATCTCCTTATTTTTTGACATTTTATCGAGAAAAAAAAGAATCGGCAAAAGATTCCTTACCGGCGCGTTAAGTGTATTCAAAAAGTTGTGCAAGTCAAGAAAAAAATGGGCGAGAACAAAAAATTATCGGCACAAAATTTGCATCTAAACTCAAAGTCACCTCATTGACACACAAAGAAGCGATGTGTATAATCAATCATGATCTTCTTTCTACTGATCAGTTATTTGGTTTTTCAGCGCGGCGATACCCTCCAGTTCGTCGAGCACGGCGCGGGCGTTGAAACGGTGATCCTTGCGGATTCGGCGGTCGATGACAGCCTGGGGCTGTCTCTGGTCCGGCGCGGACGAGTTTCTGACGATAACAGGTTCTTTTTCATATACGAAGCCATCGAGCGAAGCGAAGATGAAGTTCTGAGCTCCCGGATATCTTTCTACGATGCTGGCAAAAACCTACGTTGGGAAGAAAGTGCCGAGGGGCCGAGAAAAATCGCATTTGAGCTTTCCGGCGTCAGCAACGGACGTTTTATCATTGGCACCTGGGATGAATATTGCGGCTATCCGGAGGTACGCTTGATAACCGGCACCGACACGGTTGAGATAATCCAAGAGGGCGACTGGCACCAGGTTCTTGACTATGATGTGTCGCCCAATGGCAAGTATTTCGTTTACTATACGCGCAATCCCCACTTCAACAAGATCTGGGATTATATCTATTTCTTCGAGCTTAGCACAAGGAATTCGTGGGACTATTTGCTGCCGGTCTGCCTGTCCTGCAAGCGGCTGAGAGTCGAACTGGGGGTGGATGATGACGGTCGGTCAGAGGTCATATATAACAATGAGCACCGCATTTTCTCAAAACTCGGCACGCTTGAGGATTTCTTTTTCGGCGTTCGGTAGAGATACACTTAGTTGACATTAACCTAAATCACCCTATAATTGCCTGAATGGCAATCGTGTTGTGCCTGTATTCCTGCTGCTGTCTGCTCGGTACCCCGGCGCGCGCCGCCCAATATGGCCTGGCATCGTATTATGGACCGGAATTCTCCGGCAGGGTCACGGCCTCGGGCGAGATATTCGACCAGCAAGGATTGACCTGCGCCCATAAGGACTTGCCGTTCGGAACACGCATTAGGGTCACAAACACGAAGAACAACAAACGGGTGATTGTCCGGGTCAATGACCGGGGCCCGTGGGTCTCGGGCAGGATCGTCGATCTTTCCTATGCTGCGGCGAGGAAGATCGACATGGTGGCCGACGGCGTGGTTCGCGTGAAGATCGAGGTTGTGAAATGATTTCGCTGAAGGCGTGGGCAAAAATAAACATTGGCCTGAAAATACTGGACAAAAGGGACGACGGATTCCACAATATCGAGACGACCTTCGCCACGATCAACCTTTCCGATCTCCTGGCGCTGGAGGCGGCTGGTTCGGGCGTGGTCGTTGAAGCAAACGACCCGGGCATCAAAGAAGAGGACAATCTGTGCTTTCACGCCGCCGATCTTTTCCGGCGGAGATACGGGATAACCGAAGGGGTCAGGATCAAGCTTATTAAGAACATCCCGATTGGCGCTGGGCTGGGCGGAGGGTCATCAGATGCCGCGGCGACGATGAAGGGCATGGCAAGGCTCTTTAACATGAATATCGAGGACAGCGAATTCATGTCCCTTGCGGCCGAGATCGGCGCCGACGTTCCCTTTTTCATCAAAGGCGGGGCGGCCTATGCAAGGGGGCGCGGCGAGGAATTGAAGTTCTTCAAACTGCCGTGCATGGAGATCGTTCTCTATTACCCCGGATATCCGATTTCGACCAAATGGGCCTATGACGAATACGACAAGACGATGTTGACACCAGGGGTCGATGTGGATAGTATTGTCCAGAAAAAAAAGAAGAAGATCCGGCAGGGGTTCGCGCTCGAAAACGATTTCGAAAAAGTCATCTTTAAATTCCATCCGGACCTGCTGGATGTAAAGATGAGCCTGTTGAGCGCCGGCGGATTCTTCGCATCGCTGTCCGGGAGCGGCTCCTGTCTCTTCACAATGGTCGATGAGGGTACGCGGCCCAAGGTTGTCAAATACCTGGAGGGCATCGGCGCCCAATATTTTGAGGTAAACACGATTTAGGAATGGCTGAACGTCAGGGGTATCGTTCACGGGCATGGCAACCCGGATCACACTACGTTCGATGGCATCGTTGTACGGCATAGCCGCCCGTCTGGTTGGACGGCGTCGTCTCACGGCACAGAACACGCAAACGATAACGTCAGACCATACGAGCCGCGCTGCCGCAACCCAAGGACGAGGCTGACGTTCAATGGGCAGCGCTGCCCTCGAACGGCAACGATTCGTTAGTGGGGCGTCGTCTAATGGCAGGACACAGGATTTTGGATCCTGACGCGGAGGTTCGACTCCTCCCGCCCCAGTTGAGACACGGCGACGGGGAGACATTGAGACAAGGAGCAGGGGAACTTGGGAGTCCGGGAGACACGATTAGCCGGAGACGCCGAGACGAGGAGACATGGGGAATGGCAGATCAGTTTGCATCGGATGAGATCGGTTTGAATCTATTTTTGCCTTCAGGCAAGAAGGGGGATCGGTGAAAAGCGATATAAAGTTATTTGCGGGCAGCGCGAGTCAAGCGTTAGCGAAGAAAATATCAACGGCCATTGGTGTACCCGTCAGCAAATCCACGATAACACACTTTGCTGACGGCGAACTGAAGGTCAAGCTGGAGGAGAACATCCGCGGCCGCGATGTGTTTATTGTCCAGTCCACCTACCCTCCGGCCGAGAACATCCTCGAACTTCTGCTGTTCCTCGATGCCGCGAAACGCGCTTCGGCCGATCGCGTCACGGCCGTCATTCCGTATTTCGGCTATGCGCGGCAGGACAGGAAGGATGAGCCGAGGGTGCCGATATCGGCAAAACTGATCGCCGACCTGATAGCCAGAAGCGGCGCGAGCCGGGTGTTAACTATGGATCTGCACGCCGAGCAGATTCAGGGTTATTTCGACATTCCGGTCGATCATCTCTATGCCGCCCCGGTTTTCATCGACTACTATCAGAAATTCGGCACCAAAGACATCGCCGTGGTCGCACCGGACACCGGGAGCGTTACGAGGGCGCGCGCATTTGCCCGGCGATTGGGCAAAGATCTGCCGCTCGCGATCGTCGACAAACGCCGGACCGGGCCGAACGAATCGATGGTTGCGAATATCATCGGCAACGTGAAGAACAAAACCGCGTTGCTCTACGACGATATGCTGGATACGGGCGGCACCATGGTCGACGCCGCCGAGGCGCTTCGAAAGCAGGGAGCCAGAGAGGTGTACACCTGCGTCGTGCACCCGCTTCTCTCCCGCAGCGCGCCCGAGCGAATAATGAAATCGTGTATCAAGGAACTCGTTGTTGCCGACACGATACCGTTGACGCCGGAGAAGAAGATAAAAAAAGTGAAAGTACTGTCGGTGGCAAGCCTGCTGGGCAAGGCGATCATGAGGATCCACCGCGCCGAGTCGATAAGTTCGTTATTTAAGGAGGTACAAGCATGAAAATAGAGCTACCCGCGACTACGTTCGAAACCGAGAAGAAAGGTGATGTGAAACGGTTGCGCAGACAAGGGAACATCCCCGCGGTCCTTTATGGTCACAAGGAGAAAACCAAGAAGCTGTACGTCGAACAGAGGGCCTTCAAAAAAGTTCTCGATGTGATGAAGAAGGAGACGGTCATCGTGAACCTGGAGATCGGCAGCAAGAGTTATCCGTGCGTGATCAAAGCACTCCAACACAATCCATTGACCGATACCATCGCCCATATCGATTTTCAGCACATCCACAAAAAAGAGAAGATACGGGCGACCGTACCGATACACACGGTTGGTGAGGCGCCGGGGATCGAGAAAGGCGGTATCCTCGATGTGCATCTGCACGAGGTGAGAGTGCGGTGTCTGCCCGATGCGCTGCCATCACACATTGACGTCGATATATCGAACCTCGACCTGGGCAGCGCGATCCACCTCAGAGACTTGACCGTGCCGGACGTCGACTTTGAACTGTCGGCGGACACGACGATTGTTTCGGTCCTTGTGCCGCGCGCCCTGGAAGTCGGCGTGAAACCGGCGGCCGCAGAAGAGGCTGTGGCAGCTGAGGAAGGTGCGGCAGAAGCCGGTGAAGGCGAAGGAGCAGCAAAAGAAGACAAAGACAAGAAAGAAGCAAAGGATGACAAAAAAGCCAAGGAGACACCCAAAGGTGGAAAATGATAATCTTTGGGCTTGGCAACCCGGGGTTGAAATACCGTTGGACAAGACATAATGCCGGATGCATCTTTCTTGATCGGTTGGCCAGGCACTTCAGGAAGAAATTCGTAAAAAGCCCGTACGGCAGTTACGCGACACACAGGACCAGACGTGCAGAGGTTCTGCTCGTAAAGCCCAGCTGCTGGATGAATCAATGCGGCGACCTGATACATGAGATCCTCACCGCGGAAAGAAGTGACTTCCTCGTCGTCCTCGACGACATAAACCTGCCCCTGGGCAGGATGCGGATGAGGAGCAAGGGCAGTGATGGCGGTCATCGGGGACTGCGTTCAATAATCGATGGTGTCGGGCGCAACGACTTCCCGCGCCTGCGTATCGGCGTCGGACGACCCTCGATCGACGCCGCAGAATATGTGCTCGGGCGATTCAGCGCCGCCGAGAAGCGGGTGCTCCGAAAGGTTATAAGAGAGGGGATAGGGGGCATCGAGATGCTTCTGGTCGACGGTTTCGAGCAAGCGCAGAACCACATTAATGCGATCAAGATCGAATTGGATGCAGGCGGATAATGACCGATGCATACTGATTGCACATATCCGCCTGAATCCGCTTTCATCCGTTTGAATCAATATTTCCTCCAGGAAATATGAGGGTTGGCATCATCGGACTGCCCAATGTCGGCAAGTCGAGTCTCTTCAATTTACTGACCAAAGCCGGGGCGCAAGTGGCGAAATTCCCCTTTACCACAATCGACCGCAATGTCGGTATGGTTATGATTCCGGACGAGCGGCTCGATCATATCGTTGAGATCACCAAATCGCCCAAGATGAGATATGCAAGCATAGAATTCGTAGATATCGCCGGCCTCATCAAGGACGCCCACAAAGGAGAGGGCCTGGGCAACAAGTTCCTCGCGCATATCCGGGACGTTGACTGCATCGTGCACGTTCTGAGATGCTTTGAGGCGGCCGACGTCGCGCGCACAACCGCCCAATTGTCGCCTTCGGATGATCACTCGATCGTGCGCACCGAGCTGATGCTCGCCGATCTCGAGATCGTAGAGCGGCGCATCGAAAAGATAAAGAAGGCGGCCGAGTTTCGGGAAGAGTTACAGAGACTGACCAGGATCAAGGACGAACTGAGCAAAGGGAGGATGCCCGGCGAAGTGCACGGAGAAATTCCGCTGCTCGCGCAGAAAAAGGAAATCGTCGTCTTGAACCTTGACGACGAAGGCAAGTTCACCGGCGTCCCGGACGGCTACAGGATCTCGGTTCGGCTCGAAGAGGAGATCGGTGATTTCACCGAGGAAGAAAAGACCGAGTTGAGAAAAGATGCGGGCGCGCATCCGCGCGGCCTTGTCGGTCTGGTGGAGCGGTGCATGGAAGAGCTGTCGGTCATTCTCTTCTACACGATAAAAGGCGAGGAGGCAAGGGCCTGGCCTGTGCCGCGGGGCACGACCGTATTCGAAGCGGCCGGCAAAATCCACACGGATATGCAGAGGGGTTTTATCAGGGCCGAGGTCCTGCCTTGCGCCGATTTCATCCGGGCCCGGGGGTTTGCCGAGGCGCAGAGCCAGGGATATGCAAAGGTCGAGGGCCGGGAGTACGTGCTGCACGACGGCGATATCGTCTTGATCAAATTCCGCGCGTAGCACGGCGGGCGGAGATCGGTCAGACAACTGGTTTCTTGACAACCTGAGAATTGGTTGTATAATTTCACGGGACACTGAGACGCAGATATAAAGGAGGCGCTATGTCGCTATGGGCACTTGTTGTATTCATGGTCGGCGTTGTCGGGCTGCTCCTTCACTTCTTTGACGTCTTCGCGTGGTTTGCGCCATGGTGGGGGATGATCCTGATGTTCCTGGCTTTTGGCATGCTCACCCGTATATGGCGGAAGGAAAAAGAGGGGGAAAAGGAAAGGTTGGTTGAGCGGATACAGGAGCTCGAGACCCAGCTGAAGTCACCGAAATGATATCTGGCGGGTGCGCCTCGCAGGGTTGATCCAATGTAGTATCGGTAACCTACATCTGATCGAAGATTATCAGTTTCTCTTCGGTCATCTCCTTTATTGCGAAATCCGGCCCTTCGCGGCCCATGCCGCTTCCCTTTGTGCCGCCGTAGGGCATGTTATCGACCCGGAATGTAGGTATCTCGTTGATTAACACTCCGCCGGCATCGATCTCCCGGGCGCATTCCAGCGCCCCGGTGATATCCCGGGTAAATACGCTGGCCTGCAAGCCGTACTTCGTGCCGTTGACCATGCGGATCGCCTGTTCCACGGTGCGGAACCGGTTGACCGCGACGATCGGCGCGAACGCCTCTTCCTGAATGACCAGGCTGTCTTCCGGAACATCGGCAATGACCGTGGGCACGAATATATTGCCGGATCTCGTACCGCCGGTGATCATCTTTCCTCCTCTTTGCACCGCGTCAGCACAGAACGATTCTGCTTTTTTCAGGGCCGCGTGATCGATCATCGGCCCCATTTCGGTTTCGGGCAGGAGCTGATCCCCGTACTTGATTTCCTTCACTTCTGCGGCCAGCATGGAAAGGAAATCGTCCGCGATCTCCTCCTCAACATACACGCGCTGGATCGAAATGCAGACCTGCCCGGCAAGTGTGTACCCGCCCTTCCGTATCTTCCTGGCGACGAGGTCGATCGGCGCGTCCTTGCAGACGATCACCGCAGAATTGGAACCGAGTTCCAAGGTCACGCGCTTCATGCCGCAGTTGGCTGTGATCAATTCGCCGACCTCAAGCGAGCCGGTGAAACTGATCTTCTTGACCAGCGGGTTCCTGATGAGCGCCATGCCGATCGTGCTGCCCGGGCCGACCAGGACCGAGATCCCTTCGACTGGAAGCCCGGACCGGACCAGGGATTCGGCCAGCATCACGCCCGAGACCGGCGTCTTGGTCGCCGGCTTGTGGATGACTGAATTGCCGGCCGCGATCGCCGGCCCGATCTTGTGGCACGACAGATTGAGGGGGAAATTGAACGGTGTTATCGCGAGCACGATACCCAGCGGAACGCGGGTGTAGAACCCGACCTTTTTGGAAGGCCCGGAAAGATCAAAGCGGACCGTTTCGCCGGACAACTTCATTACCGCGAGCGCCGAGAGTCTCATGGTGTTTGCGGCGCGGGCTACTTCACCCTGCGCTTCGGTGATCGTCTTGCCGGACTCGAGGGCGATCGCGCGGCTGTACTCTTCTTTGCGGCAAAGAATATCCTGCGCCGTCCTCTCCAAAATCCCCGCCCTCTCGCCGGCGGGCATTCTCTTCAGCAGGCCGAATCCCCGCTGCGCGACGGCAATTGCCTCTTTGACGTCTTCGATCCCGCCCAAGCCGATGGTGGTCACGACTTCGTCATTGAAGGGGTTGATGACTTCGACCTTGCGGTCTCTGGCGACCCGTTTTCCGCGTATGAACATTGATGCCCGACCCTTCAGGGCTATATTCGGTGCAGCAGGTAGATGGCCAGGAAGATGAAGATGACCGTGACCAGCGTGATGTTCAACCCCAGTCCGATCGTGAAATCAAAGAACCCGAGATCCATCTCGACCGCCGAGAAACCGACTTTCAGCGCGCTGAAAAAGAAATTCTTCACCGGACCCTTGGGAAAAATGCCGCTTAGCAAAGATGACAGTGCCGAGCCTATGATCCCGCCGATGATTACGCCGATAACGATATGTCCCAACTTCCGTCTTGCCATAGTCCTCCCCTCATCCGTCAAATAACAACCGGAATTCTTTCACCGCATTTGTTGCACTTGTTGCCGTCGAGACCCTTGATCATTGCCTTGAAATACATGCGTTCGATGAGCAGGTTCCGGCACTTCGGACAGACCGTGTGTGAACCGTCCTCGGCCGGCACATTGCCGATGTAGACGAAGGCCAGTTTCTCGCGTGCCTTCTCGTAAGCGTATGCGATCGTCTTTACCGAGGTGGGCGGTTTCGTGTACTCATAGCTCGGATAATACCTTGAGAAGTGCAGGGGAATGGACGGGTCAACCGACGCGATGTAGTCGATCACGCGATCGATATCATCCTTCCGGTCATTGAGCCCGGTCACGATGAGGTTCGTTATCTCGATGTGGCATTTCTTGTGTGCGGTCTCGATCGTTCGCTTCACGGCGGCCAGGTCTCCCTTCAGGGTTTTCTGGTAGACCTCGGGATCCATGGTCTTGAGGTCGATGTTCATGGCGTCGATCAGGGGCAGGATGTCCGCAAGCGGCGCTTCGTTGATCAATCCGTTGGTGACGAGCACATTCTTGCCGCCGGCCTCGCGCACCGCCGCGCCCGCGTCAAGGATATACTCGAACCACATCAGCGGCTCGGTATATGTATAGGCGACGCCAAGCGAGTTGTGGTCCTTCAGCATCCTGACCAGTATCTCCGGCGCGATATACTGAGTATTCGTCTGCCCCTGAGAGATCTCCCAGTTCTGGCAGAAGGGGCAGCGCATGTTGCAGCTGTTGCACGCGATCGACAGGATCTGCGCGCCCGGATGAAAGTGGTATAATGGTTTCTTTTCTATCGGATCCATAGCGATCGAGGTCGTCTCGCCGTAGTTGAGAGCCCACAATCTGCCGTCCTCGTTCATGCGGCCGCGGCAGAGTCCGTATTTGCCGGGCAGGATCTTGCAGTAATGGGGGCACATCTGGCACTCGACGTGATTATCCTGCGCTGTGTAGTATTTCGCTTCAACTTTCATTCGCTCGTGATTCTCTCCAATTTGTTGTTCCGTTCATAGTATATTATACCTCTCATCCCAAGCGAATCAAGGAATTCAATACCCTTCATTGCTCCCATGACCGCGATTGCCGTGGACATCGCATCGGCGAAGGCGGCGTCTCGGGCAAAGACTGTCACCGAGGCGAATTCGCGAGCCGGTAAACCGGTTTTTGGGTTAATGATATGCGGGTAGCGTTGTTCATCGATGATGATGAATTTCTCATAGTCCCCGGAAGTGGAGACCGCGGAATCCTGTAGTTCGATGGTTTCGACAATGCCTTCGCCACGCGGGTTTCTTATGCCGACCCGCCAGGGTCTCCTTTCCGGAGACTGACCGATAGCCAGGACTTCTCCGCCAATGTCTATTATCGCCGATTTTACATGATTCTGCCTCAGGATATCCGCGGCTCGATCTGCGGCAAAACCCTGTGCGATGCCGCCAAAGTCAACACGCATGCCCGGCCTGATAATGATCGAATCGTTCCTTACTTGAATCTTTGTATAATCGACGAGATCCCGGGTCCGGGCTATCTCTCCGGCACTTGGCCGCCGTTGTTTTCCGTCATAGAAACCCCACGCTTCGAGAAGCGGAGCGACCGTGATGTCGAATGACCCGTTGGTCAGCCGCGAAACCGAATCGCTGAGCGTAAAAAGGAAAATTATGTCACCCGGAGCTTTTACGCGTGTACTGCGGTTCAATTCACTCACGAGGCTTTTTTCGGAGAAGTAATTGAGAAGTGAATCAAGGCGCGTGAGTTCCAGGTCAATGACCCCGATGATCTCTTTCGCCCGCGCTTCGTGACTGAACTGGAATTTTACTGTGCACTGGGCGCCGAAGAGGAAATTGCTGTAACTGTATTCTTTTTGTGGAACACCGCAGGAAAGTAGAAGCGCTGCAGAACATAAGAGACGGGGGATAAGAGATTTCATAATAATGTATTTTCTTTCACGACGGGATTGTATGCTATAATTGCCTCTTTGTCAACCCGCTCGCACATTCACGATTCATCGTGCTCTTTTACAGGAGCTCCGGAATTGGGGTCAAATCTTCACTCTTCACAGGACATAGAGCAACAGGATACTGAAGCCATCGAGGAACAGCAATGAAAAACATGATTCTGTTTATGCACCTTTTCGTTGACATCCCTGAGAAAAGGTATATACTTATCAAATAAGAATAGGGGAATCTATATGGTTAGTACAAGACGTTTAATGCAGACAAACTTGGGTTCGGCTTATTTGGGAAAAAGAAGCACCCAAAGGACCATTGGCTTTTGGTCGCCCTAATCATAGATTTTTATGTTTAAGAAGATCAAAATATCCAATAGCTTTACGTCCTCCGAACGAATTGTGGTATATCCAGGAGACTGTTTGGATTTGCTGAGAGAAATTCCTGATGAATTGCTTCAGCTCATAGTTACATCACCCCCGTACAACCTTGGTAAGGAATACGAGAAAAAATTGAAGTTGAGTCAATATGTAAAACAACAAGCATTAGTGATCCGAGAATGTGTCCGGGCGCTTTCAAAGCATGGTAGCATTTGCTGGCAAGTAGGAAACTATGTCGATAATGGTTCCATTATTCCCCTTGACACAATTCTGTATCCTATTTTCAATGATCGTGGTCTCAAGATGCGCAATCGTATTATCTGGCATTTTGAACATGGTCTCCATTGTTCCAGAAGATTCTCAGGTAGATATGAAACTATAATATGGTTTACCAAATCCAATGACTATATTTTCAATCTTGATCCCGTTAGGGTTCCCCAGAAATATCCCGGGAAAAAATATTTCAAAGGCCCAAAGGCAGGTCTATATTCGTGCAATCCTTTAGGAAAGAATCCTGGGGATATCTGGGTTATCCCGAACGTAAAGTGTAATCATGTCGAGAAGACAGCGCATCCCTGTCAATTCCCTGTCGAATTGATTGAAAGATTGGTTCTTTCCATGTCCAATGAAGAAGACTGGGTGTTTGATCCTTTTTTGGGCGTGGGGACGACGATTATAGCTGCAGTTCGTCATGACCGAAGAGGTGCCGGCGCAGAGACAGTGAAAAAATATATCGACATTACCCACGATCGAATAATGCAGGAACTTAACGGAACCTTACGAACGCGTCCCATGAATAAGCCCGTCTATGATCCAGAGGGATCAGGGCATAGCTTGAAAACGCCCCCTTGGAAACCGCAACCGAAGTCTGAGCAATTGAAATTGTGTGAGAAAAGACCAAATAAGTATGGTGCAAAATGAAAATTATTGAGATTTATTCCCATTTGAACGGCCTGGAATTCCTGATCGTTCATAAACCAAACCTATGGACGGAAATAAAGAAGGTAATCCGGTCGGTTGATGCAAAGGCCTGCAAAACAAAAGTATCAAAAGAAAAGGGGATGGTTGGGAAACTCCTTTATAGCCCAATTGATATGAATACGCATTTTAAGAAACTTCTGAGTAAGGCAGGATGGAAAGAAAGCAGGGTCAGCTATTGGGTGACGAGAAGCGAAAAACTTATCAGAAAAACACTGTCTATGGATCCTCAAGAGCAGAAAAAAGAGATAGAAGCTGCGGGAGAAACGCCCATTTATAGTTACAATCAAACTGATTATGTTAAGGATCGTGTTGCGATTGAAGTCCAGTTCGGCAAGTACGCATTTGTTGCCTACGATCTTTTTGTGAAACACCTCGCCTTTTACATCGGCGACCATATCGACGTCGGAATCGAAATTCTTCCCATGAAAACTCTCCAAACACAAATGAGTTCGGGCGTGCCGTACTATGAAGGCGAATTCTACAACGTTATTCGACAAGGCCGCGGCGTGCCTGCTGTGCCTTTGATCGTTATCGGAATTATGCCATGAAGCGGCATGGAGTCGACTAAACCATCTGATCTGCAGGCATTAGTTGTCGTGCAATATCTGCAGTTCATAGCTATTTCTGTCATGCGTGAAATATCCGCAGTACAAAAGTCGTGTTCACTTTGTGGCACAGCGACGTCTCTCCGCGCACACTTGACCTCTTTTGAATTTGAGTTATATTGTTACGGTAAATAGACCGGACCAATGAAAAATGGTCTAAGGATTAAATATGAAGAGAGAGAAAAAAACAAAGAAATCGCAAAAATCAGTCGGTGAAGATGTACCGCGATGCAGGCTGTGCGGAAAAACGAAAAACCTTACGAAAACCGAATGCTGCGGAAATTGGATATGCGATGATGATGATAAATATGTGCTTTTTTCCTATGCTCAAAATAGTTGTCACCGGAATCATAGACGTTATACGCTATGCGGATATCACCATGCCGAAAAACATTCCGGAACATGGCAAGATTGTCCAATTTGCAGGGATTCAATTGAAACTGAAATGTATGTCTGGTACGGGACGAATGAATTCAATTTTGAAAAGTTGGAGAATCCACCAGAATATGAACCGACAAAATGCTCGAAATGCGGTACCATAATCATATTAAGCGAAGGGGGTTATTCATTATCAGGTGAAGACTATTTTTGTGATAAGTGTACTAAATTGGATTATCTGGAACATTTAAAATAACGGTAAAATAAATAGTTGTCTGTCAGATGAAATACTAAAATGTCGTGAGGGCGGGCATTCAACTTTTTTATCGCTATGCCTGGTTAATAAAACCGAACACCTCTATTCTATCCTCAACGACCTGCTTTATCATGTCCCGGGCATGACCGACGATCTTTCGCGAGTCAAAATCTTTGGGGTTTTTTATTAGATATTCCCTGACCCCGGCAGTAAAGGCAATCCTCAGATCAGTATCGGTATTTATTTTAGCGATGCCGCTTCGCACCGCCTGCATAATCAAATCATCCGGCACACCTCTGGCATGGGCGAGTTTGCCGCCGAATTTATTTACCCGGTTGATCCATGCCGGCTTGACGCCGGACGCGCCGTGGAGCACGAGCGGTATCCTGACCAGCCGGGCGATATCCTTCAGTATGTCGATGCGCAGCTTGGGTTTGCCTTTGAACTTGTAGGCGCCGTGCGAGGTGCCGATAGCCACCGCGAGTGCAGCGCATTCTGTTTCCTCGGCGAATTTCTTCGCTTCATCCGGGTCAGTGTACACAGCTTCGGCCTTGCTCACTTGGAGGTCGTCTTCGATGCCGGCGAGCCGGCCGATCTCGGCCTCGACACTCACATTTCGCTTGCGTGCATAGCGCACGACTTTGCGCGTGAGCCGGACATTCTCCTTCAAAGACATATGGGATGCGTCGATCATGACCGAGGTGTAGCCGTGCTTCATACATTCCCGGCATACCTCATACGATGCACCGTGGTCGAGGTGGAGGCAGACCGGGATCCGGGCGCGCTTTGCCATGCCCATGACCATTGAAGAGATGTTTTCGATACCGGCATACGTGATCGCCTTTTCGCTCGTCGCCACGATGACCGGCGCTTTTAGCGCCTCGGCCGCGCCGATTATGGCCTGGGTCAATTCCAGATTCGATGTGTTGAACGCGCCCACGGCATAGCCGTGTTTGCGCGCTCTGGGTAGAATATCATTTAGATTCACCAACATAATTCTCCCTTACCTTGAATATTAGCCGGAATCCCCAGGAATGTCAACGTCACATCCAACCTGGTTGAAAGTGATGCGTTTTATGTCCAAAAAGCAATGATATCAAATGCCTTATTTTAGGGGCGCAGAAATTCCGGCGAAATGTGTTGCTTTTTGACGTTCTTCATTGAGACATTATACAAGAGGCTCTTGTGAGACTTCATGTCATTCCCCGGTTCAACCGGGGAATCCAGGGCGGAGGTTCACTTGTCTGGATCGTCCGGTCCCGCCTGAGGCGGACAAGCAAGCCGGACGATGACGAAGAGAAGTTGCCGGTCGATGACGGGAGGGGGCGTGGGATCTGTCCGGTGTGATCGCGGCGACGCAGGAGTACACCTCGGCGGCGCCTGCTTGTTTGAGCACGCGGTAGCATTCTTTCAGTGTCGCGCCGGTCGTGAGCACGTCGTCGATCAACAAGATCTTCTTGTCTTGAACACCGTCACCGCACACGGCGAAAGCGTTGAGGACGTTCTGCCTGCGGTGTTCTTCGCTGAGGCGTGTCTGGGTGCGGGTATTTCTTATCCTCTTCAGCAGATCCCGGTGCTCGATCCCCGTTTCCGTGCTGATGATCTGCGCAAGGATCGCTGATTGATTGTATCCGCGGCGAATTTTCTTCAGCCAGAACAAAGGGATTGACGCGACCACATCGCTCTGTGAAAGAACAAAGTCGGCTTTGACGATCCCGGCCATGGCCCGGCCGAGCAGGTGGGCGAGCCGGGTTTTGCGGCGGTATTTGAAATGGTGTATGACCGCATCAGATGGCGGGACAAAGAGCATCCAGGCGCGTCCGTGATCGAGCGCGTCCCGGTCGCGGCAAAATGTGCAGTGAGCAGCATTTGCTGCGGGCCGGCCGCAAGCCGGGCAGAGCGGCGGATTGACGAGCGGCAGGTACTCGAGGCAGTTATCGCAGATCATGCCGCGCTCGAGCTCTTCGCTGCAGATGATGCACGTGTGAGGGAGGATGAAATCGAACCCTGCCTTGAGGATATCTGAGAAAGATATCAAATACTTTTTCTTGCCGGCTTGACCAGGATTATGATCCCGGCGACGACAAGACCCAGTGCAATTAATTGATTGACCCAGTAATTGGCGCTGTTTTCGAAGTAGCGGATGAAATCGACACCAAAACGAAACACGCCATAAGATATCAGGAATTGAGCAAAGACCGCGCCCTGTCGCGATGTCCGGCCCACCTGTTTATTGAGGAAGAAGAAGAGCGCCAATCCGAAGATCGATTCATAGAGCTGGACCGGGTGCAAGGAGAGCGCGCCGACCGGCGATGTTCCGGCAACGCATTCTGCAGGAAAACGTACGGCCCATGGCACGGTCGATGGTTCGCCGAAGCAGCAGCCGTTCAGGAAGCATCCGAGGCGCGTGAGAAAAAGACCGAGGCCGAGCGCCGGCGCCACGAGATCCGACATTTTGAGGATGGCGAGCTTCTGTTTGCTTATGTACAGCGCGCCGAGGAGGAACCCGCCGAGGAAGCTGCCAAAGAACATCATGCCGCCCTCCCAGATACGGAAGATACCCAGGATGTCGTTCTGGTATTGATGCCAGTGGAATGCGGCGTACAGCACACGGCCGCCTATGATGACCCCGATCATGACATAGAACGCGAGGTTTTCGATGGTCACCGGCGAGATGCCAAATCCAGGGGCTTTGCGTCTTACATACCAGAATGCGACGACAAACGAAAGGGTAAGCAGCAGCCCATAAGACGGAATTTCGATCCCGCCGAGATCGATTAGAACCGGCCGCACTTACTCCTTCTTTGCTTTTTGTGCTTCATCGACGATCTTCTGGGTTATTTCACGCGGTACTTCCTCATAGTGACTTAACTTCATTCTGAAATAACCCCGGCCCTGGGTCATTGAGCGCAAGCTCGTTGAATACTTGTACATTTCAGCCTCGGGGACGATGGCCTTGATCTTCTGGATCTTGCCGGCACCTTCCATGCCCATGATCTTGCCGCGCCGGCTGTTCAGATCACCAATGACGTCGCCCATAAAGGCTTCGGGGATATAGACTTCAACGTCCTGGATCGGTTCCAGCAGCACGACACCGCCCTTTGCCGCATTCGATTTTATTGCCATCGAGGCCGCGATCTTGAATGCAATGTCCGACGAGTCAACCGGATGGTATGATCCGTCATACACGCTGACCGTGATGTCCGTGAGCGGGAACCCGGCAAGGACCCCGTGCTCCAAGGCTTCTTTGACGCCCTTCTCGACCGAGGGGATGTAGCGCGAAGGAATGGCACCGCCTACGACATCGTCCACGAACTCGACCCCCGCGCCCCGCTCCCTGGGCTCGACCCTCAGCCAGCAGTCGCCGTACTGTCCGTGGCCGCCGGTCTGTTTCTTGTATTTGCCCTGGGCGCTTGCTTTCTTGGTGAACGTCTCACGGTACTTTATACGCGGTTTGACCAGGTCAACGCTCACGCCATACTTTCTTTTCAGGCGTGAAAGGATGATGTCGAGATGGAGTTCGCCGATGCCCGAGATTATCAGTTGCTTGATCTCGGGATCAAAGGCAAACGAGAAGGTCGGGTCCTCGTCCCGCAGGCGCGCCAGTCCGCTGGAGATCTTCTCTTCATCCCCCTTCTCCTTCGGCACGATCGCCATGGAAATGGATGGCAACGGGAATTCTATCGGCGGCAAGGCAGCGTCGATGCCTTTAGCGAGCGTGTCTCCGGTGTTCGTGTTCTTCAGTTTCACCAGGCCGACGATCATACCGCTGCTCATCTGTTCGACTTCGGTCTTTTCCTTTCCTTTGATCAGGAATATCTGATTGATCTTTTCCTCGGCGGATCCGGTCGTGTTGGTCACGACATCGCCGCCCTGCGCTGAACCGCTGAATACGCGCGCGTAGCACACTTCGCCAAGATGGGGTTCGACCACGGTCTTGAACACGTAGCCGAGAAACGGAGGGTCGTCGCTCCGCTTGATCTTCTTGCCTGCCAGTTCGATTTCCCCCATTATTTCAGGCGCGGGGAGCAGGTCGACCGCCGTTTCGAGCAGGTTCTTGATGCCGATCAACTCCAGGGCGTCTCCGCCGAAACACAGGGCAACCCTGCACTCGGCGATGCCGCGCTTGATGGGTTCGATGCACTCGCTCAACTCGACCTTCTCGCCTTCGATGTACTTGTTCATCAGTGCTTCTTCGATCTCGGCCGCCGCTTCAATGAGCTTCTCGCGGTATTTCTGTACCGGTTCCGCCGTCTCCTCGGAAGCCTTCATTGCATTCCCCTTTGCGTCGTAGGCTTTGCCGCTCAGCACATCGGCCATGCCTTTCAACTTGCCCGTCTCACCGATGGGTGCCGTTACCGGAACGACATTCCGCTTGTACACTTCTGCGATGGCGGACAAGGTTTTCTGAAAATCGGTATTCTCCTTGTTCAACTTGTTGACGAAGAAAGCAACTGGGATGTTCCTCTTGGTGATCTCCTCGAGGAGTCTTTCGGTGCCGACTTCGATGCCGCCGAAAGCGTCGACCACGATAACCGCGCAGTCGATCGCCTGAATACCACTCGTTGCCTCGCCGATGAAATCCGCATACCCCGGCGTATCGACGAGGTTGATCGTGACATCTCGGTATTTGAAAGATGCCAGTCCGAGGCTGAGGCTGCACAATTTATCCTGCTCCTCGGGTTCGGTATCGAACACCGATGTCTTGTCACTGACTTTGCCGAATCTGGTATTCGCGCCCGCGAGAAACAGGAGTCCGTCAGCGATCGTCGTCTTGCCGCTTCCGGCATGCCCGAATAATCCTATATTTCTGTTGCTCTTAATAGCCATGCGCATCCTCCTTAAAACGAAAATACTCTAAAATCCCGGGCCGAGCCGGCCACTCAGTTACCTGTTATGCTCTCACGTCCTTACCTATCTAACCCAAAATCCCTGAAATTGCAATAGCCATGCTGTCGCTCAGAAGCTCGGTGATAATATCGAGCGAACCGATGTAACTGGTCGTCCCGTGCTTGATAACGACACCGCCTTTGATCCCGGCGTCGGCCGCGATCTCCATTTTCAGACCTTTGCGCCGCAGAAATTTTTCTAGGTCACCGCGATATCGCGCGAAATCCGCTTTGCTGAGCAGGAGTTCGCCCTGGTTTTCACCGCTCTCCATGCTCAGATCCTGGATAAAGGCAAGGTAGTCCTTATGCCCGGGCAGTGTTGACATTGCCTCGTCGACGATCCCCCGAATCAGACTCTGCCGGTGCGCGGTGCGCTTCATGTTCAGCGCAAGTTTCTGCTGAGAGACGGCGCGCATTATCTCCGCATCCCGGCGTTCACGGATCTCTTTCTCGATCTGTTCGCTCCGGGCAGCGCTCCGGGTGGCAAAGTCATCGGCAATGCTCTTGGCTTCCTGCTCGTACTTCGAAAGGATCTCCTGCGCTTCCTTCCTGGCATCCTCGATTATTCTGTCGGTTACGCTTTGCGTCGCCATACTACAGTTGCATCTGGACCACGGCTAGGATCGTCACGATCAACCCGAGGACCGCATAGAACTCGACGAGGATCCCGTAGATCATTGCCTTTGCCGCCTCGGTCGGTCTCTTGGCAACCATCTCGACGCCGGCCGTGCACACCTTGCCCTGCCATATGGCGGATACGAGAGCCGCGATGGCCACGGGCATGGCGGCGAAGAATATCTGGAGCCCCTGCTGCAGCGAGAGCGTGATGGCTTCGCCGCCGAAGATGCCGATTTTCTGCAGCACCATGAAAGCGCCTATGAACCCGTATACACCCTGGGTGCCGGGCAGCGCGACCAGGATCAACAGGCTGCCGAATTTTTCAGGGTCTTCGCTCAGGACGCCGTTGGCGGCTTGAGCCGCGTAGCCGATGCCAATTGCCGAGCCGATACCGCCGAGTATCGCGGCGAGCGCGCCACCAGCAATTGCGATGGCAAAACCATAAGATTCGACCATTATACCTCCCTATAAGACAAATGCCTAAAAGTCCAAAACACCTAAATGCCTAAATAGCGACATTGGAGCAAGGTTGGTCATTTGATTTCGACGTAGTCGGTTTCGAGCCGGAACGGCTTGAACGGTTTGCTGCCGCCGCTGTAAAACCGGCCGAAGAACTCGATATATTGCAGGCGCATCGTATGGATGAACCCGCCGAGCGTGTTGATGATCAGGTTGAAGAGGTGGCTCGGGATGAGGACGATGATGACCAGGAATACTCCCAGGACGGGTATGCCCATGACCATCCAGGCGATCTTGTTGATCGCGATCGCAATGACGCCGGTGACCATGCCCAGTGCCATGAGCCGCACGTAAGAAAGGAGCACGCCCAGATAATTGGAGATACCATAGACGTTATAAAAACCCCAGGCGATTTTGCCCAGGACTTGTTTAGCGTACTTGAAGCGGAAGATCTCAATGGCGACAAGCGGCAGCAGCGCAAAAAGCACGTGATTCGGCAGCCGGATCACGTAAGAGAACTGGTGCAATTCACCGACCTTGCTCGTGCCGAAGTACCACAGGATCCAAATGATGATTGCCCAGATCGACTGGTCAAGAGGGCTTGACTTTCCTTCCGGGTGCGATGCAACGATTATTCCCATGAGGCAGATCCAGAGCGCGATCTCCAGGACCCCTTTTGCTCCGGGCGACGAGCCGAAAATCGAAAAATACAGAATTATCGAGGGGAGAATGATGAACCAGGTCAGGTTGGCGAATATCGCCTGCCCATACTCGCCATTTCTCAGATTGTCGACAATCTCGATCGCGATACCCAGCATCATGTGGATGAACCCGATGCCGAGCGCCAGCGCAATGAAGATCATGGGATTCTTGATCGGATCGAACAACATGAATGTATTCTTGAAACGTATGAGCGGTTCATAGCCGATGTATTCGAAGAGATCGCCGGCCCAGCCGCCGACCATTGCACCGGCGAATATCGTCAGGATACCGCCGACCAGGAGGATCTTGAAGAGACTCTTATCGCCCGTGACACTGCGCATCAGATACAGCGAGATTATGATCAGCAGGATGCCGTAGATCGCATCGGTGATACAGAGGCCGAACATGATCGGGAAGAAAAAAGCAAGGAATGGCGTCGGGTCATATTCTCTTGGATCGGGCATGCTGTAGAGTTTAATCAGCATCTCATACGGCCGGTTCGGGGTGATATTCTGGAGGGCGACTGGCGGACGCTCGCCCGGCTCCTTCTCGATCTTTTCGTAGAAGACGAGAGAGAATTTCTGGACCAGACGGTCCAGCCGCGCAAGATTGCGTTTCAGTATCCAGCCGGTTATATTGGCCGTGCGCATCGTTTCCGGCAGGGCAGCAGCAACTTCACTTTTCTTCTGAGAAATCACCAGGAGGTCAGTCGTCGCTTCCAGCAGCCTGATGTTCTCGGCGAGGTCCTTTTCCGCTTCGTTCAGCGCCTCCATCTTATCCGCTGCTTCCTTCAACTCCCGCCCGAAACGGGCGATCGCCGCCGCAGGCGTGCCGGTGAGCGAGCGAAAATCTGTGGTCTCGCACCCGTTTTCAACGAGGCGTGCGCGCAGCTGACCGCTATGTTCTTTCTTGACATAGAAGATGGAATATCGGGCCGCGCCGATCGCATTGACATTTTCGACGGAATGCGGGATCTCCGCGATCTCTTCCGCGAGTTTCTCCATGGTTTCCGGGGATGGAATCATCACGGCAAAACTGTCAGTCTGTTTGAATTCACGCAGCGACTCGAGATCCGAAGCAAATGGTTTCCATGGATTCAGCAGCGCGATATCGTCCTGCAGGCTGCGGCTGTGTGTGGACAGCGCCTCACGCTCGGTCTTGATACCTTCGAGCCGGGCAACGACCGCGGCGTGGTCAAAGGACCGGGCTGAATCCACAAATGCATCATACGACATCGTGCGTTTCATATTAAAGAACATTGAAAGCGGGTGCCGTTTCCGGTACGCGGCAAGCTGATTCAGTCCATCCTGGAGGCGGCCGAGCAACGCCGGCGTCTGGGCAGTTGTTTCTTCCATCTCGGCAATGTGGACGATCCCCTCCCGCTGCAATTCCTGCAGGAATTCGTCTTTTGTGCTCTTATGGACAACGATCTGGATCTTCTCTACCGGGAGGACGGCCATTTGAGAATTATTTCCTGTACCTTCTTTATTGCTTTGTTTCTATTATTTTTATGCGTCTCATCAATTTTTTTGATCGCCTGCTCGTGTGCTTCGTCGAGTTTGGCGATCTCTTTTTTCGCCGCGGCGCGCGCCTCGTGGAGTTCACGCTCCAACCGTTCGTCTTTGTCCTGTTCCATGGCGGCGAGGTCTTTCTCGCCCTTATCACGCGCCTCCTGGATCAATCTCTGCCCCTCGAGTTCGGCATTCTTCTTGAGGGTCTCGCCTTTTTCCTCGGCTCTTTTAATTTCTTCGAGCAATTTCATAGTCAATTTTACCCAGAAATCGGGCCAAGTCAAGACAAGCCAGAATTCATCTGATATTACAATTGTTTACCCGAATGCCTTGAAGCAGAAAGGTTTCAGCCGCTGATCGCCGGTCAAGAACCCTGGTCCCGGCGCTGCATCCGGTCGGTGATGAAGAGTACTATCGCGCCAATGATTACCAGCACGGCGGATGCGAGGAAAGACATTCGATAGGCGAAGACTGGGCCGGTGCCGGCCTTCAGCAGCAGGTCGACAATTGGTCCCGTGACCAGAGTGCCGGCCGCGCCCCAACTGAGAAAGAATGTGGCGTTGAACCAGGCAAATTGCTGGCCGCGCTGGCGCGGCGGGATCAAGCGCGAAGCGTACGAGTAGGATGAAGACAGGATCACAACCATTGAGACGCCGGCCAGGAAGCTGCTCAAGAAGACCACGGGCAATGTGGTCGCGGCGGCATAGCCCAGGAGGCTCAGGATTCCCACCCCGGTTCCGGCAAACAACAGGACGATATCCTGGTAACGGCGCGAAAGCCGGGTAACGAACAAACCGAAGAGGAAGATTGCGAGCGATTGCGTGTTGACGATGTGGCTCAGCAACCGGCTCGACACGGCAAATCCCTGCTCGAGCGAGAGATATTGAGATATGATCACGGCGATGGAGTTGCGGCCGAAGTTGATGAAGATCATCGCGATCAGGAATATCGTGAATATTTTCGAGGTCGATGTCTTCGATGATGCCCGAGGACTCACTCCCGACTCGATCCCCGCCTGCTGATCCTGCTCGCCGACCCCGCCTTCGGGGACAAAGAACATCGGGACGGTCGATGCGAGCATGATCCCGGATGCCACAAAGAAAAGAAACCCCTGATCGAAACCCCAGCCATCATAGTACCGGGCAAGTCCATCGTATGCCAGGCCGCCGAGCAGGGCGCCAACGATCCTGCCCAGGGCGCCGAGACTCGACAGTCTTCCGTACACGCCGGTGCGTTCTTCGGCCGGATAGAGGTCGGAGATGATCGCACTCCAGCCGATATTCGACATCGACCAGAAGATCTCGACCAGCGACAATCCGATTATTATCACATACCCGGCAGCGGATTTGCTGGCGGGTATTTTGTGGCAATACCACACGGCGAGGGTGCCGAATGCCGCAAGTATTTCGCCGAGAATGATGAATGTCCTGCGCCGCTGGAGCTTGTCCGATATTGTCCCCCATACGAATCGCTGAAAGATGATGTTCAGGACCATGGGCAGGGTCGCGAAGAGCGTTGTCTCGGTTACGCTCAACCCGAGGAAGAAGCGGAGATATATCGAAAGGTAACTGTAGAACAATCCCCGGCGGAACATCGTGAGGACCTCAAAGGATGAGATGTTGAAGAGGGTGGCGCGGGACGACCGGTGAGGTTTCATTCTCTAACTGTCATGCCCGGGGCGGCGTCAGCGCTGATTCACACGTCAAAAATGATCTTCGCACAGTAGTTCTCTTCATTTTTCTCGATAGAGAAGTTGTGGTAAGTGGGATTCTTGATCTCGAGCTTCACCTGGTGACGCTTCGGATCGAAGCGGTCGCCGCGCAACTGCGCGTCGAGAGATTGATCTTTGATCGATATCTCGTAAAGCCGCGGAATGAACCCGTCGACCGAGAAATAGTAGAGCAGTTCGCGGCACCAGTCGATAAACAGGTCTTCGGTCGATTCGGCCTGCAGGGTGATGGGCTTCTCTATATCGGTCTTGATGTCGCCCTTGATCTGGGTTTCGAATATCGCCCGGGCGATATTAGCGAAAAGTTCTTCAATGGACTTGCCCCAGACTTCAATGCCGAGATCCGCCGTATGGTTAATGTATCGGTACTGTTTTGTCATTGGTGACCCCCACGTGAGTTTAGTCAGAAAGATTGCATTGTCAACGACGATGGATTGATAGTAATTTCCTGATTACACGACGAAATTGCCTGAATGTAATTCCGGAGACGAATATAATCAAAGCAGATTATGATTTTCGTACTACTGATTTCGGCAAAAATACGTTTACCTTTCAGAAAAAAACGAATATCAAACC
>JACUUY010000016.1 GCA_014859085.1 Caldifarciminota bacterium | reverse complement strand
AGGCATAAACTTCTAAACTTTCAGACTGATCTGTGACGCAAAATAACACCTTCGCAGATAATCGTGCGTTCGCGTGCGAGTCGAAAAGTGTAAAAGTTTATGCCTGTCCCCGAAAGAGACTTAAACCTTTTTGCCGGGTCGACCAGAAACTTGACACCACAAAGTGCCTTCGGTATAATGTGACGCGTTGGTTCAGTCATAACAAGTAATAGTCCATTCATGTTCTTGTTTAGTCTATTTAGATCACTACTATTCAAGCAAGGAGGAATCTTATGAAAATGTTGATTGGCGGCGAATGGGTAGATAGGAAAGAAAAGATCCCGGTCTACAGACCTTATGACGGCAAACTCATCGATCATGTACCGGCGGGCACAAAGGAAGATGTACTAAAGGCCATTGAGTCGGCAATGGAGGGATTCCAGGTGAGCAAGAAGATGCCGGTGCACAAGAGAATGGAGATATTGTGGGGCGTTGTCGATTACCTGAGGAAGAATTTTGATGATTTTGCAGAGATGATCGCTTCAGAAGGCAGCAAGACGATACGCGAGGCGCGCAAGGAAACCGCTCGCTGCATAAACACGATAAGCATATCGGCTGAAGAGGCGCGCCGGACACTGGGCGAAACAATACCGTTTGACAGTTTCCCGGGCGGCGAGAACCGCGTGGGTTATTACTACCGCTTTCCGATCGGCGTGATCGTTGCGATCACCCCATTCAATGATCCGCTCAACTTGGTTGCCCACAAACTCGGGCCGGCGATCGCGGCTGGAAATTCGGTCGTCTTGAAGCCGGCGACCGACACTCCGTTGTCGGCACTGAAACTGGGTGAGGCCTTCATGGCCGCGGGTCTGCCCGCGAAGGTCCTCAACATCGTGACCGGCCGCGGCTCTGAGATAGGTGACACGCTCGTTTCGCACCCGGCCGTGCGTATGATCACTTTGACCGGCGGGGTCGATGCCGGTCTGCAGATCCTGAAGATATCCGGATTGAAGAAGATCTCAATGGAACTCGGGTCGAACTGCCCGGTTATCGTATGCGAAGATGCCGATATGGCCAAGGCGGTCGATTTCTCGGTATCCGGCGCTTTCTGGGCCGTGGGCCAGAACTGCATCGGCGTCCAGCGCATGTTCGTCCACGAGAAGATATTCGACGAGTACGTCAGGAAATTCGTGGAGAAAACGAAGCAGATGAAGGTCGGTGACCAGCTCGACGAAGCGACCGACATGGGCGCGATGATCAACGAGAGAGAAGCCAGGCGCGTCGAGGAATGGGTGAATGATGCCGTGAAACAGGGCGGCAAGGTCCTGACCGGCGGCAAGAGAAACGGCAATTTCTATGACCCCACGGTTATGGTCGATGTTCCGGAAACGGCGAAACTGGCCGTGGAAGAGGTTTTCGGTCCGGTCGTCCTGCTGTACAAGTACGATGACCTGGATGATGCGATCAAGCGGTCGAACAGCGTGAACTACGGCCTGCACGCGGCGATCTTCACGCAGGACATAAACAAGGCGTTCAAGGCAATACACGGCTTAGATTTCGGCAGCGTGATCGTGAACGATTCGACCGACTATCGGCTGGACCAGATGCCGTTCGGCGGGATCAAGAACAGCGGGCTCGGGCGCGAGGGGATCAAGTTCTCGTTGCTCGAACAGACCGAGCCCAAGGTAGTTTGTTTCACGCTTTAGGCACGTGCGAGAACATTGCTGGTCGTGACCTGAGTGATCCGTCGATGCCACAGCCTGGAGATAATGAGACGTAACATGAGATTCGTGAGGAGGAGCAATATATGCTGAAAGGTACGTATACCCTGCTCATTACGCCATTCAATGATAAATTGGATCTGGACGAGCCGGGGCTGAGATTGTTGGTCAAGAGACAGGTTGATGCCGGCGTCCATGGCATAGCGCCATTGGGCGTGACCGGTGAGAACACTCTGATGGCAGATGATGAGGTTTTCAGGGTAACTGAGATCGTGGTTGATGAAGTGAACGGCCGATGCCCGGTGATACCGGACACGTGCACGAGCGGTGTCAAAGCGACCCTGGACCGTATCAAGGTCTTCAAGAAGCTGGGCTGCGATTATGTATCGGTCTACGTGCCATATCTTGCCCTGCCCAAAGAGGACGGCATCATTCAATTCTATGAACAGGTTGCCGACGCATCAAAACTGCCGGTTATAATTCATAACTCCCCAGGCAGGGTTGTTGTCAACCTTTCTGCAGAAGGCACGGCGCAACTCGCCCGGCATCCCAATATCGCCGGTATCAAGGAAGGGGTCAAACTCCTTGACCACCTGGCGAAGCTCGTATACCTGACCAGGGATGAGGATTTCAGCGTCTTCACTGGCAAGGACACGACCCTGTATCCTCTGTTGTGCTTTGGCGGCCACGGTAATTTTGCGGTTGCCGGCAATGTTATCCCCGGTGTGATGAAGGATATCTGCGAGCACTACGCGCGACATGAACACGAAAAAGCGCGGGACCTTCACTACCAATATTTCAGTGTGTTCGAGATCTTACGTGCGGAAACGAATCCCATCGCCGTGAAAGAGGCGCTGAATCTGATGGGGTTGCCGGGCGGCAAGTTGAGGTTGCCTCTGACCCCGCTCGGCGCCGCAAAGAAGGCACAGCTAATAGAGGTCCTAAAAGAAGAGGGACTGATTTGAAGGCAATAACGGTCCGCGCGCCCAGCACGATCGCGAATCTGGGTCCGGGTTTTGACATCTTCGCGCTTGCCCTGGAACATCCGTATATCGAATTGCGGATGGAGTTGACCGGTACTAAATCGATTGCGTTCAACCTCGATGGATGTCGCGAGGATATTCCGGATGATCCTGAGAAGAATTGCGCGGGCCTGGCATTGATGGGGATGTTCAGTAAAATCAACAGTAACACGGGCGTGCTTATCGAACCCAAAAAGACGATCCGGGTTGGCGCGGGACTTGGTTCATCCGGGGCCTGCGCATCGGCGTCGGTCTATGGGCTGAACAGACTCCTCGAGCTGGATCTCAGCCACAACCAGATGATCGAAATCGCGAGTCAGGGCGAGATCGCTTCGGGCAGCGTGGCCCATGCCGACAATGTTGCGGGCGCGATGCTGGGTGGATTCGTGATCGTCAAGAGTTACCATCCGGTTGATGTCGTGAGGATGGATGTACTGGCCGTGCCGATAGTGATCGGCGTGATGAGAAAGACACAGCGTACGACGCGGTCGTTCATTCCGAAGAGCATGGATCTCGCATTAGTGAAGGAGCAGCTTGCTCAGTGCGCGCTCGTCGTCCACGCGATCATGAAGGGCGATATTGAAGAATTGGGCCGGGCGATCAACAAGGACCATATTTCGGAGCCGGTTCGCTCGCAGTCAATTCCGGGATACGCGGACATCAAACGGAGGTTGCTGGACAGCGGCGCTTATGGTTGCAATGTAAGCGGCGGCGGGCGGTCAGTATTTGCCATCTGTGATGAGGGGCGAACACAGGATGTTGCCGCTGCGATGCAAGAGGCCTTTAACCACGAACACATTGACCCCGAGATAATCATCACCCGGGCAAGCAACGAGGGGATCACGGAGATCGCCGGTGAGTAGCATGCCACTGCAGCTCGGCGCTTATCAGGATAGGGTTCATGTCATGGCTTCGGATAAAACAAGGAGAACATATGAGTTATAGATTGGCATTTATCGGCTTTGGGGTGGTCGGACAGGGTTTTGCCACACTGCTGAGGGACAAGAAGGAATTCCTCATGGCCAAGTTCGGTCTTGATTATAAGGTGACGGCGATTTCTGATCCGGTGAAGGGGTCGGTCTACCAGGAAGAAGGGTTTGACCTGTCAAAGGTCCTCGCCCTCGTCGAGGAGAGCGGTAACCTCGATGGTTACGACAAGGGTGTCAAAGGTTGGGATAGCCTGAAGACGGTCAACGAATCGAATGCCGATGTGATCGTTGAAGTGAGTCCCACGAATATTGAGAATGGAGAGCCGGGCATCAGTCACATACGTGCCGCGCTCGGCAAGAAGAAGCATGTCATCACGACCAACAAGGGTCCGGTTGCGCTGTTCTACAGGGAACTGTCCGAACTGGCACGCAAGAACAATGTAGCCTTCATGTTCGAGGGGACGGTACTGAGCGGGACCCCGGCAATAAACCTTGCACTCAGCACGCTGGCCGGCGCCGATGTTCAAGATATCAAGGGCATTATGAACGGCACGACGAATTACATGCTGACCAAGATGGCCGAGGGCCAGAGTTACGACGCCGTGCTGGCCGAAGCGCAGAAACTCG
Organism: Caldifarciminota bacterium; assembly: GCA_014859085.1. Classification (GTDB taxonomy): domain Bacteria; phylum Hydrothermota; class Tepidihabitantia; order SM23-42; family SM23-42; genus SM23-42. The sequence continues at coordinate 24,546 of JACUUY010000016.1, read as the reverse complement.
GTTACGCGGAGACGAAACCCGATGCCGACGTGAAGGGCTGGGACGCGCAGGCAAAGATAGTGATCCTGGCAAACGTCGTAATGGGCGGTGACCTGAAGCCCAATCATGTGCCGACCAAAGGTATCACCGAGATCACGCTGGACGATATCGCTCAAGCGAAGAAGAACGGCAAGAAGTACCGTTTGATCGGCCATGCGTGGAAGGAAAGCGGCGTGGTCCGAGCTGAAGTCTCGCCCGCATTGGTCGGCGCCGATGATTTTCTCTACCATGTAAGTGGCGTGACGAATGCATTGACCTTTGCGACCGATGCGCTGAACAAGGTGACGATCGTCGGACCGGGCGCGGGCAAGATCGAGACGGGCTTTTCATTGTTGACGGATTTCCTCAGTTTCCACGGCGCGCGGTGAGTGCGGGCATGTTCGATCAGTTTGATGAGACGTAAAGGGGACAGGCACCTTGCGGAGCGTAAAGGGGACAGGCACCTTGCGGAGCCAGTCCCCGTGGTTGCAGAAAGGGAGGTAAAATGAGTGAAGTCAGAGAGCGATGGACGTCGAGATCGAGTTTCATCATTGCATCGATCGGCGCGGCGATCGGACTCGGCAATGTCTGGCGGTTCCCATACATCTGCTATGCGAATGGAGGCGGTGCATTTCTCATTCCGTTCTTTGTCGCCTTGCTGACCGCCGGTATTCCCCTGATGATCCTTGAAGCCGGATTGGGCAGGAAAATGCAGGCCGGCGCGCCGACCGCTTTTGCCAAAGTGCGGCCGGGCACTGAATGGGTGGGGTGGCTCTCGCTGATGGTGGTCATGCTCATCTTCTTTTTCTACCCGGTCATCATGGCCTGGTGTGTCAATTACGTTACGTACGCGTTCAATCTGGGATGGGGGGCTGATACCGGTACTTTCTTCGAACAGGATTTCCTGCAGCTGAGTGGCGGTCCTGGTGTGCTGGGCGGGATCCGGTGGCCGATCGTGGCCGGCCTGGCCATTGTCTGGGTGGGAATATACCTCTGCCTGTTCAAGGGATTGAAGGCGCTCAGCAAGATCGTCTTCTATACGGTGATCACGCCATGGGTGATCCTGGTAATAATGGTGATCCGGGGTCTGACCCTGCCCGGCGCGATCGAGGGTTTGAAATTCTACCTCACGCCGAATTTCTCGATGTTGCTCGACGGCAAGGTCTGGCTCGCAGCGTACGGTCAGGTATTCTTCAGCCTGTCCCTCGCCATGGGGACGATGATCGTTTATTCGAGCCACCTGGCGAGGAAGAGCGATATCACGAACAATGCATTCATAATCTCGCTCGCGGATTGCGGGACGAGTTTCTTCGCCGGCTTTGCGGTCTTCTCGATACTTGGCTACCTCGCCCAGGCCATGGGCGTTGCGGTACCGGACGTAACGGGTTCCGGCCTCGGTCTCGCCTTTATCACCTATCCGAAAGTCATAAGCTTGCTACCGTTCATTCCGGCATTTTTCGGCATTCTCTTCTTCCTGCTCCTGCTCACCCTGGGTATCGATTCTGCTTTTTCGCAGATCGAACCGTTTGTTGCTGGTATTACGGATAAGTGGGGATTCAACAAGAAGCTGGTGCTGCCATTAGTGTGTGTGGGCGGTTTCCTCGTCGGCATTCTATTCACGACCCGGGGCGGGTATTACTGGCTTGATATTATCGACTATTTTGCCAACACATTCGGTCTGGCCCTGGTCGGACTGCTCGAGTGCATCGTGATCGGCTACATATACAAGGCCCAGAAAATGCGCGAGTACGTGAACGAGGTCTCTGATTTCCGGATCGGCAGATGGTGGGATGTCTGCATTATGGCCGTGACGCCGGTCGTGCTTGGTGTTTCGCTCGTTATGAGCATAATCGGGCTTATCCAGCACGGATACGGCGGCTATCCAACATGGGCGACCGCGGTTGGGGTGGTGGTCATGTTCGGCATTATCGTTGTCTCTTTCGTGCTGATGTCGATAAGGGGCCGGACGATAACGGCCGAAGTGCCGTAGGACTGAACCGTACGGCGGGTCAGTAAATGCTTGACTCTCTGGGTCTTGTTGATATAATTGAAATATCATAGAGGAGGATGATATGCCAGCGTCGGCGATCGTCATGCTAGTTGTAGGTTGTATTATCTTGTATGGCGGGTTAGCATACTGCATTTTGCGGGCAATAAAGAAGAGAGAGAGAACGGAAGGGGGTGGTGCATAAAAACACGTAGAGGCATTGCTATTAGAATAGGAGGTTACAGATGAAGAAGAGCGCGTTGGGCATTAGCTTGCTGCTGGTGTTACTTTGCCTGTCCTGCGCACCACAGCAAAAAGATCTATGGGGTATATACGATGCGACATTGCAGAACTGCAAATATGTCGATCTCACTCATGCATTTCACCCCACACAACCGGTTTGGCCCGGGTTCGGCCAGGCCAGGTTCGAGGCAACCAAAGCGGGCGCCGATCTTGGTGATTATGCATCAATCGGTGATGTTTATCAGTACGCGAAACACGGTTTCGTTGCAACATCATATTGGATTCCGACCGATCAGTACGGAACGCAATTGGATCCGCCCTCGCACTGGGACGAATACGGAGCGACGATCAGCGACCTACCGCCGACTTATTGTGTAAGGCCCTTGGTGGTCATTAACATTGCCGATAAGGTTGCGGAGAATGCCGGCTACCATCTCAGTGTCGATGATGTCATGGCATGGGAGCAGAAGTACGGCAGGATACCGGCCGGTTCGGTCGTGATGGTTCGTTCTGACTGGCATAAGGGCTGGGAAACGAACCCGAAATTCAACGCGAAACCGTTTCCGGGTGTGGGCCTGGATGCGCTCAAGTTCCTGCATAACGAGCGGATGATCCTGTTCCATGGCCATGAGCCCCTGGATACCGATACGACGCCGGGTCTTGAAGGTGAGCACTGGTTGCTGCACGAACACTACTGCCAGGCCGAGGGCGTTGCCAATCTCGATCAAGTGCCTGAGAAGGGTGCGCTCATAGCAATCGGTTTTGCAAAACCGCTGGGCGGCACAGGCGGCTATGCTCGCTACATTGCGATCTGCCCGCCCGACTGGGAATACGGTGTGTCAGTGCTTGACGCGCCCGGCGCACCATTGCCCAAGCAGCCATACCCGCTCAAGCGGGATAAGCATGGTGTGATGAGACCAACACAGCCTTAGTGTACGGAAAAAAGGAAATGCGGAACAAAGTACTCTGCATGACGTTGACCCTTTCTGGGGGTCGGCGGTTCTTACAATGAAGCCACAGATGAGGGACAACGGTGCGTTCTAGATATCATGATCTCTTCTGACGGGATGGTGATTTCAATAGTGATATCGACGATGGCGGCACGGCTTACAATGACGGAATGCTCGGTGGTTGTCTGTTCGCCTATCTGAGCTTCTAATACCTCTCTGGGTGTAAAAAGGGGCAGGATTTTCCTGCCCCTTTTTTTCATGCTGTTATTGCTGGAGCAGGCGCTTGATCTTGTTGTAGGTGTCGATTTTCGGTTCGGGGTAGTACCAGGTATGGAATAAGTTGTTGTGATACAGGGGATCGGTATTTTCATCATACCCTGTCTTCGCGTATTCGATAGTGTGCGGGATCGGTGAGAATTCACACAGATGGGGGTTCACCTTCAGTTCGTGACATAATCTGATCGAATCGATAATCTCTTCATGGCCTTGGTCAGGCATGCCGTAGAGAATGTAAGCGTGTATCTGGGCCGGCGCAAAACCTGCCCTGGTCAGTGTCTGCACCGCGGTCTTGAATTCTCCCGTACTTACCTTGCCGCCGGTCTTTTCCTGCACTTCGGGATTTATCGTTTCCAGACTGAGGTAGATGGTCTTGAAATTCGCCTCGAACATTAATCGCGCGATCTCCTCTGTAATATACCGGCAGTGCAATCCGTTCGATGCATGGAGGTTGAGTTCATATTTTCGGGTGATCGCTGATCTCAACAGATCCGGGAATGATCTATTATACAATAATGCATCGTCGAAGAAAGCGATATTCCTGGTTTTTTTCCTGATGAGATCGATCTGCTTGATGGCCGTTTCAAGCGGAACGGTGCTGAACCGGTTGCACAGATACTTTGTCGCGCAGTAAGTGCAGTCGAACGGGCAGCCGCGCGAGGTAATGGCCACGCCGTAATGCATTTTTTCGTAGACCGAGTGATCCGGTACGCACTTGCAGAGGTCTGCTGGAGCATTACCAGTCCATCCCAAGGCAGACAAGAGATCGGGTATGCGTTCCTCGACCGCGCCGGTGAAGACGATGTCGGCGCCCGAATATTTTCGTGCATGGTCTGCGCACAGCGTTGCGTAGATGCCACCGAGGATGATCTTCACGCCGGGGAATCTCCGGCGCAGGATGCTAATTGCTTCGAAAACACCGCGGTACCAGTAGGTCATGGATGATGTCATGAAAATGCTGTCCGGCGTTTCGAGACGATTGATGACATCGAGAAAGATACGGCGGGGCATTCCATAGCATTTGTATCTGCGGGGGATCTGTGCAAAGACACGTGGCTTTTCAATTTCTTCGCAGTAGTATTTGCCGCGCCCCCACTCGTCGGTTCTCGTGGGCGTAGCAAAGTAAGGACTCTGACGGTCCATACAGTCGACAAAATCAATAGCGCAGCCGAGTTTCTTGAGTATGGACGAGACCATGAGTAAGCCCAGCGGTTTGTTCCAGAAGTCAAACGCCTTAAAATCATGCACCCAGGGATTCACGAGCAGCGCTTTCAATAATTGGATTCTAACCATACACGAGCATTTTGCAAGGATTGATGGGGGTTGCATTATCCTCAGGCATTTTGCCAAAAGCACCAGTGGTTGTTTCTGCCTGATAACAGGTTGCCGTGTCCAAAAACCGTCATAAACGCATTGTTTTTCAGTAGATTTGCTGTCAAGAACGGTGACGGGTTTCGAGGAAAACGTGTGCGATCGAGTGTCGGGGTAGTGTCAATGGTGTTATTTTGTTCTTGACAGTCAACTTCTCTTCAGTATACTTTACCGTTATGCGACCAACTCTCCTGCTGTACTCATGCAATACTGACGGCACAGAAGTAACCCAGAGACTTTCTACAGAACAACTGGGTTTGCGGTTATCAAGGCATACGGTGAACAGCATGACGAGGTTAGGCATAGTATCTCTCCGGGTTTGCCCGGAAGCAATCCAGTACAACCAGACGAAGTAGCAAATAATCTGAGTATTTACGTATCAATTTGCAGGTGCATAGTAGTGTGCATTGGGCGTTACGTGCATATGTACGACTACTATTGCGATTTGCATGAAAGGGAGGTGAAAGATGAGAAGGGAACTGAAGTTACTCGCTGCCATCGTTGTTCTGTTGGGTGTTGCCGGAGCATGGCAGCATGCAGAGGCATGCGACACGTGGGTCGCAATGAAGGATGTGACGACCACCGGAACCACGATCCTCGGGAAGAACAGCGATCGGCCCATTCATGATTGTCAGCCGTTGATGATGTATCCGGGGAGAACGTGGCCCAAAGGTACCATGCTGAAGCTCGAGTACATCGAAATTCCTCAAGCTGAGGTTACGTACGCGACGATTGGTTCCAGTCCGTATTGGTGCTGGGGTTATGAAGAGGGCATCAATGAGCACGGTGTAGCAATAGGTAATGAAGCCATCTTCACTAAGACCTTCAAAGAAGCTGCGGCTGCATATAAGGCTGGCAAGGGGCCGAAAGAAGGGCTTCTGGGCATGGATCTCCTGCGTCTTGGTCTGGAAAGGGGCAAGACCGCACGGGAAGCACTCGATGTGATCACGGGTCTGGTTGAGAAATATGGGCAATGGGGATCGGGAGTGCCGACGGCCGGGCACATTGAAGGAGGTTATGACAACTCCTACATCATTGCTGATGGCAAAGAGGCATGGATACTCGAGACCATTGGTAAGCGCTGGGTTGCAAAACGCGTGACCAAAGGTTTTGCATCTATCTCCAATGAGCCGAGCATCCGCACCGAGTGGGATCTCGCATGTTCAGATCTTGTCGAGTACGCGCTGGAGCGAGGATGGTGGCCGAAAGACAAGAAAGACGAGTTCGACTTCGCCCGTGCCTACATCGATGAAGAGACGCCCCTGCATCTGTCCCACTGCCGTGCCATGAGATCGCGCGAGATGCTCAAACAGATGGCGGGCAAGATATCGCCGCGTTGGATGATGGCGATTGCCCGAGACCACTATGAGACGACCTTCCTGGAAGGTCCTTACTTTGACGCTGCGCAGCCTGATTTCCTGACCATCTGCATGCATGTTTCGCCGGCCGGGTTCACCTGGGGAAACACTGCCAGCTCAGTCGTTGCCATTTTGCCTGATTCGCCGGACAAGTTGGCGCAATTCTGGTGGACGCCAGGCCCACCGTGTAACGGTGTGTACGTGCCGTTCTTCATTGACGGCAGCACGTTGCCCGGGATCCTATCCAAGGCGGGCAAACTGGGTAAGACCGTAACCGCGCCCAATACCGTAGGAAAAGACGATTTCTCGGCCGATTCATACTGGTGGCTTTTCCGTGATCTGATGGATAAGGTGAAAGGCGATCCGGTGAAGAGCCTGCCCGGGTATTACGCAACGAGAAATCCGCAGGTGCGCAAGGCGTTCGATGCCATGGAAATGAAGTGGGAAAAAGAAGTGGCCACTCTCGAGGCTCAGGTGGTCAAACTCAAGAAAGGAGGTAAGAAAGAGGAAGCCGGCAAGATGCTTGATGAGTTCACGGCTCGATGTGTCACCGATGTTTTGAAGACGATCGATCAACTCAAAGCATCTTGGAAATAGAGAAGAGAGTGCACCATACAAAAGGAGGAATGATGAAGAAACTCTCGCTGACGGTTGTATTATTGCTGGCCACGTCCATGCTGAGCGCAGTGGAAGTGACGCCGGGTGGGTCTATGTTATTCTGGAACTTCTGGTACAACAACGCCGATTTCACCAGCGGCACCGAAGACGGGGATAACTGGTATTTCCTCTTCGGCAACCTGACAGTGGAAGCGAAGTGGGATGAACATCTGACGTTCTTCCTGAATCCTGCGGCGATAGGTGTTTACGGTATGCATCCGTGTCTTAATTGCGGTGCGATAAGTCCGAACATCACGATGCACCAGATGTACATGGATGTGAATAATATCTTCGACACGCCGCTCTCGCTGCGCGCCGGTAAATTCCGGGTCTTTTACGGCGATGCGTTCGTGCTCTGGGACGGCGGGGCCGAAGGTGTGACCGGAGCCAAGGCGAACGTCAATACCGGCACTTTCGATCTCGATATACTGGCGCTCCGTATTGCTGAATACGGCGGGCCCGGCTACATCACGGTCGGTCCGCAGCCGGACACGCTCGAGGTGACCGTGCCGCCGGATCAGAATCTATATGGTGCACATGCCACTCTCAACTTCCTCGAGGATGCGCTGGAAGTCAACGGTTACTTCTACAACCTGATGTGGGCCGATGACAAGCCCATGTGGTTGGGCGGCAGGTTTGCCGGAGACATCGCGGGTATTGAGCCGAAGGTCGAGTTCGTGACGATGATGGGCGATAATGGCGGAGAGCCAGCGCTGAATTACAAGGGAATGGCTTACACGGCCCAACTGAAGTACGGATTGCCTATGGCCCCAGTGAAGATCGGCGGCGGGTATGTGTACTTTTCGGGTGATGATGACCTGACCGATACCGAGAACAAAGCATGGAGCAACGTGCTCCAGTCGGTCTACATGTATGATGGCGCGGCGGCGACCGGGTTTCTCGGGTTCGGGCCCGGCCATCTCATCGTGACCGGCGGGTTCTGTCCCAATCCGAGCAACATGAACGTGATAAACGGCAACCTCGAGTTCAATCCCGGCGCTTTCACGGCGCGCGCTGATCTCTTCATGTACAGCTGGAACGAAGTGCCGGAAGGCGTGGATCAGGCCGTGGGTAATGAGGTCAGTCTGGTCCTGAAATACAACTACCGCGATCTCATCACGTTCGGCGCTTCGGCCGGGTATTTCATGCCCGGTGCCTACTATGGTGAGGATCTGGATGCGATGCTGGGCGGTGTGTTTTTCTTCAACAAATCGTTCTAACTAGTCAAAGGAGAAATAAATGACAAGGCAGAGATTACTGTCAGCAATCTTGCTTTTTGCGATCACCGGGTTATTCACTGTCCTTGAACCGTGTGATACGTGGGTGGCATTGAAAGATGCCACGCTCGACGGGTCGATCATTCTTACCAAGAATAGCGATCGACCACCGATGGAAGCACAACCCCTCACGCATTACCCGCGTATGAAGCATAAGGCCGGTTCAAAGGTCAAGTGCACCTATATTGAGATCCCCCAGGTTGCTGAGACCTATGAGATCATTCTCTCGAAGATCTGGTGGACCTTTGGCGGTGAGCACGGTATGAACGAATACGGCGTTGCCATCGGCAATGAGGCAGTCTGGTCCCATGAAGAATATCGCTGGAACGACGCGCTCCTGGGCATGGACATGCTGCGCCTGGGGCTTGAGCGGGGCAAGACCGCATACGAGGCGATGCACGTGATCGTCAATCTGCTGGAGAAATACGGTCAGTCTGGTGATGCTGAGTATAAAGATGAATGGGGCCAGGGCAATTATCATAACTCATTCATCATCGCCGATCCGAACGAGGCATGGGTGTTAGAAACCGCGGGTATTTACTGGGCAGCCAAAAAGCTGACGACGGGCGTGTGGTCGATCTCCAACATCTATTCGATCGAGAGTGATTATGACGAGGCGCACCCTGATCTAGTCAAGCACGCAATTGAAAAGGGTTATACCAAGAGCGCGGCGGATTTCAACTTTGCCCGTGACTATGGCGATTACTGGACCGCAAAATCCCCTGACCCGGGTGCAATGCAGATCCGCCGTAACGCCACTTATGCGTGTATGGATAGGGAGTACGGTCGTATCACGCCGCAGATAATGATGGCGATCACCCGTGAACATCATGAGGGCAGTGTGGTCGAACCCCGCTGGGGTGCAGCTGAGACGTTCTGGGCAACGCCGTGCATGCACGACAATGCGCGCTCCGGGTATCGCAGTGCCGCTTCAATGGTATGTCACCTGAGGTCCTGGATGCCGCCGCTCCTCCGCCAAGTCTACTGGGCGAGCTCTTCGGTGCCTTGCGTCAATGTCTACAAGCCCTTCTACTTCCACGGGGTCAAGGTACCGGGGAACTATGCAAAAGGAACAAGCACGTATTCGGCTGATTCACCCCACTGGTGGGCCGAGCGGGTCAAACTGCTCTGTGATCTCAATTACCAGGCGCTCGCTCCTATCACCAGGGCGGTATTTGACCTGACCGAAGAGTGGCAGAGAAAACGCGCAATCACTGCCGAGGGAGAAGCGCTCAATCTGCTCAAGGCAAAGAAGAATGCAGAAGCAGTAAAAGTGCTGCAGAACTTTGTCGATGAGAACTGCGCGCGCGTTGAGAAAGAATACAAGATGCTCAACAAGCAGCTTGCGGAAATGATACCGACCGTCGGAATCAAGTATGTCTTCCTGGATTACATGAAGAACTGGACGACCAAGAAAGGCGTGCCACTTCCAATAAACTAACGGATATCGGATCGAGATTGACTAAAAAGGGAGAGGCCATTAATGGCCTCTCCCTTTTTTGTTATGCTGCAAGGATTATGTGAATATCCATCACATTGGTGTTGGTCGGCCCGGTGATGAGAAGATCGCCGGTTTTCTTCAGAAAATCGTATGAGTCGTTGTTTCTGAGAGACTTCACTGCATTGATGCCTTGCTTCTCTGCGCGCCTGCAGGTCGTACCGTCAATGATGCCGCCTGCGGCGTCGGTCGGTCCGTCAGTACCGTCGGTCCCCGCGCTCATGATCACGATATTTTCAATGCCGTTTATTGCCATGGCCGCAGCAAGACACAATTCCTGATTTCTTCCGCCTTTACCTTTACCGGTGATCGTTACGGTCGTTTCGCCGCCGGAGATAACGCAGGCCGGAGGCGTGACCGGGTTTCCGGATGCGATTACTTCCTTTGCAATTGCGCTATGTACCTTTGCCACCTCCCTTGCTTCACCCTCTATCGAGGAGGTGATGATCACGGTATTGTAACCCGTTCTTTGCGCTTCGTTTTTGATCGCTTGGAGGGCGATGATGTTGCTGCCCACTAGGAGATTGTGCGTTTTTTCGAATATCTTATCACCCCTTTTGGGCGTATCTTCGATCGTACCGGCCGCACCCTGCGTGATTCTTTCCTTGATCGAAACGGGTATTTCTTCGATCAGGCCGTATTTCTCGATGATACTAAATGCTTCCTGGAAAGTGGTGTTGTCGGAGACGGTAGTGCCCGACGCTATTGTATCCAACCGGTCACCGACCACATCAGACAAGATCAAGCTTACGATCGTCGCCGGATAGGCAAGCCGGGCCAGCTGGCCACCTTTTACACTTGAGATATGCTTACGTATTGCGTTTATCTCCTGTATATCAGCACCGCAAGCCAGCAGTTGTTGGGTGATTTTCTGCTTCTCCTCAAGAGTAATGCCCTCGCCCGGCAGCGGAAGCAGTGCCGAGCCGCCGCCCGAGATCAGAAAGAGGATCAGGTCATTTTCTCCTGCATCCCCGGCGATCCGTGCGATTTCCTGGGCGCCTTTTAGTCCTTTTTCATCGGGTAATGGATGGCCTGCTTCGTGCGTGCGGATCTTGGCCAGGTGAGTACTATATCCGTACTTGACCACAATACAGCCGTCGGTGATCCGGTCTTTCAGGGTTTCTTCTGTGGCTTTTGCCATAAGAGCGGTCGCTTTGCCCATGCCGAGTACGAAGATGCGCTCAAATGCTTGAAGGTCAAGTTTCAGCGCGTCATCGCGATCTCCACCGATCACCAACTGTCGGTTTTCCAGCCGAAGCGATCGCTTAATCGCCGAATGAGGATTGACGGCCTCGACACCGTGAAGAAAGAGTCGTTTGGCATCTTCACGCAATTGGCTGATGTTCTTCTTGGCCATCTTGACCGCCCTACAGAATGACCAGCGACAAGAGGAATATGACGATCATCGCCGTAACACCCGTGACGATCGTTGATGTCGTGTATGCCTTCAGGGCGGTGGGCACATCAAGCCCGGAGAACTTGGACACGACCCAGAAATAGCTGTCATTGGCATGGGAGGCGATCATGGAGCCGGCACCCATGGCCAGGACGACCATGGTCGGTCCCCACCCCGTGGCGAATCCCAGGCTCGAAAGCATCGGTGATACGAGTGCCGCTGCGGTGAGGATAGCTACGGTTGACGAACCCTGCGCCGTTTTCAGTGCGGCGGCAATGATGAAAGGCAAGAATATCCCGATACCGAGCGTGGCAAGCGTTGATCCGATATAGCCGCCGATGGGCGTTGCTTTGAGGATGCTGCCGAATGCCCCGCCCGCAGCGGTGATGGCGAGGATGACGCCGGCATTTTCGACACCGTTGAGTAGCCACTTGCCAAGAACATCTTTTGTCCATTTGCGGACCAGGGATAGGGCAAGAAAGACGCCGATGAGTAATGCGATCTGCGGGTCGCCGATCAAAACGATGATATTGAAAAATCCGCCCGTGCCAAAGGGATGCGTGGGCAGGAGGCCGATCGACTTGAGCGCGATGAGGATCACGGGTACGATGATCGGAACCGCGGAATGGAATGGGTTGGGAAGCTTGCCATACGTTGCCTGAAGCTGCTCATATGAAACCTCGGGCGCGGCCGGTACATCAAATCTCTTTCCGATCTTGATCGCCCAGAGATAACCAACAAAGGCAGGAACTATGGCGATTGGCAGACCGAGCATGATGACCCTTCCCAGATCCACGCCGATGATGCCCGCGGCTGCGGTAGCGCCCGGATGGGGCGGGATCAAGCAATGGATCGAGTAGAGTCCAGTGGCCAGCGCGACGGCCATAACGCTCATACTGATCTTCGCTCTTTCCGCAAGCGCTTTATTCAAAGTGCTGAGCACGACAAAGCCAGAATCACAGAATATCGGAATGCCGACGACGAACCCGCTGATGCTCATCGCTAACGGCACAAGCTTCTGCCCGACCAATCGCAAAATGGCATCGGCCAGGCTGAAAGCAGCGCCGGTCCGCTCCAGTATGACGCCGATCGTCGTACCGCATATGATCACTACTCCGATATAGCCAAGCGTACCGCCGAAGCCATCTCTGATCGCGCCGACGATCTTCTCCATTGGCAAGCCGGATGCAATGCCGACGCCAAGGGCGGTCAAGAGCAGGACGTAGAATGCATTCATCCTGACCTTGGCGGTCATGAGGATGATGAAGACGATGCTCACAACGAAGATGATGATCAACCATGCTCCCTGCACCATATTGTGCCTCCTTTGTTCACTGTTGCCTTATGCAAACTCAAGGCATGATTCTAATCGCACGCCATGCCTGGAAAGTGCTTCTGGAATTCTTCTATGTTGAACTGAAACGTGGTAATCAAAGAGAAATAAAATCTGGCTATCACCGCGTTTTGTTGATCCTCTGTCCAAGCAACTCAATGAATCGCTCATTCGGGAAGATGCTCGAGAAGATCCGCGCAACGAGCGGCGCCGCCTGTTCGACGGGCAGGCAATATTGCATCTGGAGATATTTCTGCCGGAATGCTTTGACCGTGTCCTTGATCTTCGCGTTATTTGCGAGTACGTCCTTGATATGGCCGGCAAGAATCTCGAAGTCTTTTTCCTTCATGCCGTATCGCGTCATCTCCTGGACGCCCATTCTGATGCCGCTCGCTTCAAGAAAACTCGCATCATCGGGCAGTGCCTGGTAGTTGGTGATGATATTGTTATCTTCGAGCCGCTGGGCGAGTTCATTGCCGTTGCCGTGCTCACTCACCCGGAGCACGACCTGGTGCGTTTCGGTAAAACCTTCGCTCGCATCGCCCTCGACTTTGATACCGGCATCGTTTAAGGCGCGCGCCAGGGCACGGGCATTCTTGCGCACCTGGTTCTGGTAATCGGTCTTGAAAGCATTCATTTCATAGGTCGCCATCAAGAGACCGAGCAGGGTGCCAAGGTGGTGATTGCTCGTTGACCCGGGAAAGGCGCGGCCCTTGATATCGATCCACAGGCTGGACAGCGGGCTATCCTTGGTGATGCTCGAAGCGATGATGCCGCGCTGGGGTCCGAAAAAGGTCTTGTGGGTGCTGCCGGTCACGATGTCAGCGCCTTCCTTGAACGGTTCCTGCAGGACTCCGTAAAGGCCAAGCACATGGGCCATGTCATACATGATGACCGGCCGGGGCTGCCAGTCCTTGATGATCCCACGGACGGCTTCCACGGGTTCTTTGTGGAGGAACATGGATTTGCCAAAGACGACGAGTTCCGGCTTCTGACGGTCGAGAAGGTCGGCGAGTTTATCCGTGTCTGTTTTGTACGGACAGTCCTTCCTCACCGGGAAATTCACGACCCGCTCCTGCCCGGTCCCGGGATCTTCTTCAACATAGTTGAACAGAGCGCCCATGGGCTGCGAGCTCAGATGTCCGCCCTTGGTCAGGTCGTTGTTCATGACGAGTCTCATTTTGCGGAATACTTCGCCGGACTTGCGGTCCCGGTTGATGTACTTGACCATTGCCTTGAAGATGATCTCGTTGGCCATCTGGCCGCTCACAGGCCGGAGCTCCACCCGGGGGCAGTCGAAGTACCGGGCCATTTCCGCGCGCAGTTCTTCTTCCACGTCGTGAATGAACCCGATACCCTGATAGAAATAGACCTCTTTGCCTTTCATCGTGCGGTGCTCGGCATACCTTCCAGCGGGATCCGATATCTCGCACAATTTCACGAGCGGGCTGGGCGTCGTTTCCGATGGTATGAGATTGATGCACTCCCGGCCGCGCCAGATGTTATTTTCTTCGATCCTTTTTGCAAGATGCATTATTTTCTCGATGAATTCCTGCACAAAAACCTCCAATTCGCGCACGACTATTCAGTCGTGCGTTGATGCAGACTGATGTGTCTTACGATACGTCCATCCGTATTCATCTGCTGTTATCCGTCTGAATCTAAGTCTATTCTTTTAGAAGAGACTGTCAAGTGCTGTCCGCATATTGACTTTTCAGGCCGATTCTGTACAATAAACTGATTATGAATCTGGCGATCGTAGGCCTGCAATGGGGTGATGAGGGTAAGGGTAAGATCGTCGATTATCTGGCAAAGGACTTCGATATCAATGCCCGGTACCAGGGCGGCTCAAATGCCGGGCATACGGTCCGGTTCGGCCGCGAAAAAATGATCTTCCACCAGGTCCCTTGCGGTGTATTGAACAAGCAGGTACTTGGCATTATCGGCGGCGGCTGCGTGCTCGATCCCAGGGTCATTCTTGCCGAGATTGAAAGTCTGAAGAAATACGATCCGGTGATCGAATCGAGGGTAAAGGTGTCGAGATTCTGTCATCTCATCATGCCCTATCACATCAAGCTGGATGAGTACCGGGAGGGTACCAAACAAGCCATCGGTACGACCAGGCGGGGCATCGGGCTCGCTTATGAAGATAAGTACGGACGCACCGGCATACGGCTCGGTGATCTGTACAACACCGAGAGTTTCGGGAAGAAGCTGAGCCTCAATATCTCACGGAAGAATCTGGTGCTGATGGATGTCTACAATGCCGAGCCGTTATCCGACAACGAGATTTTCGACCGCTATATGGGTTACGCCGGAAAATTGCGGCCGATGGTTGCCGATGATACGCGCATCCTCGGTGATGCGATAAGTGCCGGCAAGAATATTCTCTTCGAGGGCGCGCAAGGGGCAATGCTGGACATTGATTTCGGCACTTATCCTTACGTGACTTCTTCGCATACTATTTCGAGCAGTGTCGGTATCGGTCTTGGCATCCCGCCCTACAATGTCGAAAGCGTGCTTGGCGTGGTCAAGGCGTATACGACGAGGGTCGGTCAGGGTCCTTTTCCCACCGAGGACAGCGGACAACTGGGAGCGCTGCTCAGGGATTCTGGTGCCGAATTCGGCTCGACCACTGGCCGACCAAGGCGCTGCGGTCCGTTCGACGCGGCACTTGTGAGGTATGCGGCACGAATTAACGGAGCGAGGGAAATAATCATGACGAAACTGGACGTCCTGTCCGGGATCGACAGTTTGAAGATCGCCACCACGTATGAGGCTTGCGCCGAGTTCGATCCCTTCGCATCCGGATCCTTAGTACCCAAGTATATGAAGGTGCCGGGTTTCAGGCAGGATATCTCGGCCGCGCGTTCGCCTGAGGACCTGCCCGGCGCGGCAAGGGATTATTTGAAAGCAGTTGAAGAGCACACCGGGTTGAAGATAGCATATGTTTCGGTCGGCCCGGAACGGGACGCGATCATCAGGATGTAATCGATCCGTTCCAGCCATTACTGCTGTCGTCCGAGATCTATCAGAACCAGCTCCAGTATGACGATCCGCATTACAGCCGTCCCCATTTCCTGATTTTCCTCTTGATTTTTTTGGATATATATATATATTTATGTTAATGAATGCATCCGGCGGACGCGTTTGGGCTGAGATCTCGCTTGACCGGCTACGGAACAACTACAGGATCATCAGGGGATCAGCCGGTAATGCCAGGGTAATGGCGGCTATTAAGGCGGATGCCTATGGTCACGGCGCGGTCGAGGTGGCACGCACGCTCGAGTCGGAAGGTATATACATGTTTGGCGTGGCCGGTGTAGAAGAAGGGATCGAACTCAGAAAGGCGGGGATAAGATCAAAGATACTTGTGTTGAGTCCGATCCTCTACGATCAGATCGATGAGATCCTCGAGCATGACATCATCCCTACGATATCCGAACTCGGGTTCATCGATGCTCTCGACCGGAAATTGAAAGAACGCGGCCGGCCCTGTCTGGTACACGTCGAGGTCGATACCGGTATGACAAGAACGGGTTTTCCTCTCGGAGAGGCGAAGCAAGCATTGGCTATGATCAGTGCGTCGCCGCGGATCAGGATCGATGGCATATTCTCACATTTCCCGCTCGCTGACGGGAACGGATCATTTACCGAGAAGCAGATCGAGGAGTTCGGCAACTTCATACGAGACCTGAAGCCATCGGGGATCAGTTACGGCTCGATCCATCTTGCAAACTCGTCCGGTATTTTCCGGTGGCCGAACTCGCATTATGACCTCGTTCGTCCCGGCATTGCTTTGTACGGTCTGAGATCGTCCCCGGCTGTTTCCTACGAGGGCGATTTCGCGCCGGTGATGGAGCTTAAAACACGCGTTGTCAATATCCGCACGGTTGAATCCCAGACACCGGTCAGTTACGGCCATGCTTTCTTGACCAAGCGGCGCAGCAGGATCGCCACGATCAGCATCGGTTATGGTGACGGGTACCCAAGGCTCCTTTCCAATCAGGGCGAGGTGCTCATCCATTCGGCAAGAGTGCCGATCATCGGTACGATATGTATGGATCTAACCATGGTTGACGTGACCGATCTGCCGGGTGTCCGGGTCGGAGATGTCGTGACCGTTATCGGGCAGGAAGGCGGCAATGAGATCACGGCCGAGGAATGCGCGGCCAAGGCGAATACGATCGTCTATGAGATCACGTCGGGCATCGGTCCGCGCGTCGCGAGAGTATTCACGGCCGATGGCCAGATCGTCAAGATCAGGACATTGCTGGAAAAATGGGAGACGTGTGGAAATTGAAGAACCAGGAGGATGGCCCGATGGTTCGGGAGATAGGCAGCGATTTCCTGGTCAACATGAAGTCAATATTCGAGAGTTCGTATCTTGCATGATTTTGTCAAAATAAAGGAGGAAGGCATGAAAAAATTGGTGATCCTACTGGTATTTGTTTCGGTCTTTGCCCAGGAGACAACGCATACCGTCAAGGAAGGTGATACGCTGTGGGACATCGCGGGTTTCTATTATCAGAATCCGTTTCTCTGGCCGTATATCTGGCGCGCGAATCTGATGAAGGTCGCCGATCCACACTGGATCTATCCGGACCAGATGTTTGTCATACCGCCGTCGCCAGAGGAAGCGATCGCTGAGGTGACCGAGGAGATCCCGGTGTACGTGCCCGAAGAGGAAGTTTCCATGGTCGAGCCGGCAGAGCCAGTGACCGAGATGATCACTTTTGTCGAACCCGACCACCGGGTATTCAGTGAAGCTCTGATCCACCGTGCAGGGTATATAGTTGAACAGGACTTGCCTTATTGGGGAAAGATCGTCGGGACCGAACCCCGCACCGAAAAAGTGATCACGGCCTACAAGACCGTATATATCGATCGCGCTCATGATGTAAGTGTCGATGATAAACTTACGATCTACCGACCGGGCGCAGACATTTCGCACCCCAAGACAGGGAGAAAATTGGGCAGGGAGATCGTCGTGCTGGGCAAGGTGGTCGTCGAGGCGGTTGGAGAAGAGGGCTCGCGCTGCCGGGTGATCGCTTCGTATGATATCATCAAGAACGGCGACCTGGTAATTCCATACGAGCCGGTCCTGGCGCCCGAGAAGGTGGAATTGATACCGGCCGGCCGGCAGGTCGAGGGTTATGTCGTTGACGTAAAGACACGCGACAAATTGACGCCGCCTCACGTGTTCGCTTATGTCGACCAGGGTGAGGAAACGGGCATCGCGGTCGGCGATATCTTTGATGTGTACCAGGAACGAAAGGTCGAGGGCAAGACGATGCCGGATTTGACGATCGCCAGGATACAGGTAGTCAGCGTTTTCCGGGCGGCCTCGATAGGCCTGGTGCTGAGCGGCCGTGAGCCGATCCCGGTGAAGAGAGGAGAACGATGCCGGCTCGTCTCGGAGGCTAGGTGAGAGACAAGGAAGTACTGAGCCAGGTATATTTATTCCGTGAATTGACGCCGGGCGAAATGGAGCGGCTGCTCTCGATATCGAAAGAGAAGAAAGTCAAGAAGAACGAATTGATCTTCAGGGAAGGCGATATCGGCGATGCGTTCTATCTCATCGTAACCGGGAGCATTCGAATATCGACGTTTGTGCCCGGCGTCGGCGAGGAAGCGCTGACGATCTTGAGAGAAGGAGAGTATTTCGGAGAGATGGCGCTGATCGACGATGCGCCCCGTTCAGCATCGGCGATCGCCAATGACGACACAATGCTGTTGTATATAGGCAAGGATGATTTTCGTAAGTTGCTCGAGCATCAGACAGACATCGCGTACAAGCTGCTCTGGATTTTTACCAGAACACTATCCGCGCGGTTGCGAAAGACCGACGAGCAGCTCAAGAGCATTTTTTCTATTGCCAAGACTTTTTGACATTTGACGTCTTGGCCCGTAAATTATCGAGGACGGAGGATTCATGGTCAGGGTCGTGGTAGCTGTTGTGGGTCTGTCATTGATCATAGAAAGGGTTACCGATAAGATACTGTATCTCGTTCCCGCCCGATCTAGAAAACTATATGCCTGGCTTGTCAGCACGACGCTGGGTCTATTGATCAGTTTCCTGTTCCGGTTCGGCTTGATGAAGGAGCTGGGTTTGGCTGCAAGCTCGCAAATCGCGGATTGGCTGGACTACCTGATCACCGGCATCATGCTTGCGGCCGGCAGCGAGCCGGTGCATTCACTGGTCGGCGTGCTGGCAATGAAAAATGCGGAGTTGCGAAAAAGGGTGAAAGGTGTTTGATATATTCAGCGCAAGAAATCCGCAGAAGGCGCTGCAGAAGGCACACGAGTACATCCGCGAAGATAAAAAACAGGCCGCGATCGAGATCCTCGAAGACAACATCACCGACGACAGCGAATCATTCGAACTTTTTCAGGAATTGGCGAGGCTCTATTACGACATCGATGAACGTGTAAATGCGATCGATTTGCTGCGCAGGGCGCAGACGCTCGTTCCCTCAAGGACAGATGAAGTTATCGCCGAACTGTCCGAATTATTCTACCGCCACACGTCGATCGATGCCGGGCAGTATCTTGTCCATTTGTACACCGCACAACAGAAGTACGATGATATCAGCAAGACCCTGCAGGCGCTGAACGAGCATGAGATCAAGCTGCTCATCAGCAAGTATGAAAAAGTGAGCCAGAACCTTGCGGACCGGGATGTTGTTACCAAGGGCGATATTGACAACGTCATCATCCTTGCCTCCCTGAAATTCCGTCTCAACGCAAGCGAAGAAGCGGTGGCCGTCATCGAACCCCTGATCGCAAGCGATGCCTATAAGAAGCAGCTCCTGAACTGGGCCCGGATCGTCAGCCGGGAACGGTATAGCGACCCGCAGGCCGCGCTGCTACTGCTGAGGATGCAGCTGAGTGGTAACGATTATGAGGCGGCGCTGACGCAGGCGCAGCGTATATTCGAGAAATTCCCGGAGATCTCTGACCGGCTTATCGATGTGCTCGCGGCCGTGCGGCCGCCGCCGGCGCTCCAGTCGTCCTACACGCAGATGCTGACCGACCTGTACATCACAAAGGGAGATCTTGACACGTCGATCGAGCAGTTGCAGCAGATGCTCGAGGAGAGATCCAAGGATGTCGATACGATAATCAGGGATCTGAGAAAACTCGAGCTGATAAACCCCAAGGATCTGAAGATTCTCTATACCCTGGCTGATGCCTACATACATGCGCAGCGGGTCTCCCTGGCGATCAATGAGCTCGACAAGATATTCGAGATCGACGATGGGCAGTATGAAGAAGTACTCAGGAAGTACCGGCAGGCCCTCGAGATAAAAGGGAATGATCCGTTGGTTATGCAGGGGCTTGTCAATCTCTATCTGAAAAAGGGCGAGACAGAAGCCGCGGTGGAGGTCGTCGATTCTGTGTACCGGCTGGATCCCGGTTTGCTCAACGAGTTCATATATAATCTTACGGCAATACTGGATAAGGACTTCGACAACGTGCGGGCGCTGAATCTGATCGGGACGTGCTACGCCCTCAAAGACGACCGGGAAAGTGCGTTGCTTGTTTTCCAGCGACTAATGGAGAAAGGAGAATACCAGCGCATCAGCGAGACGGCCAAAGAGATCAGCGCTGCCTATCCCCATGACGCCCTATACGCGAATCTCCGGGCGAACAACCTGGTGATGCTCGGTGAAACCGAAGAAGCGCTGCAAGTGGTTCTGGACTTCCTCGAGGTCGAGCCGGAACAGGTCGTGCAGTTGTTCCCGGCACTGGATCTCATGGTCAGCAAAGCGCCGCACTTTTTCGCCAGAATAGAACCACTTTTCAAAAGATACCAGCGGGTGGACCCATTCATCGCCGAATTGGCAATGGCCAGAGCATACGCATATACCGGAGCCTACAGGAAATCGGTCGGCAGTTTTGAGAAGTGCTTCAAGGACGAGAATTACAGGGAAGCAACTAAGCGCGCGCTCATTGAAGTGATTAAGGAAAGGCCGGATGCGGTTCCGTTGCTGCTCGCGGCCGCCCGGACATATATCACTGAAGGTGAAATGGAAATTGCCACTCAATTCTTCAAGACCGCCCAGCGCGTCGACCCGCAGGCCTTTTTCGAGATCATCAATGAGTTCTATGATGCGATCAAATCCTTTCCAAAAGACCGCGAGGCAAGGACTTTGCTGGTCGAGACATTCTTTAGCCGGGGAATGTGGGACAAAGTGATCGAGGAATCGAGGCGCGCGGTTGAGGTCTTTGAGAAGGATGCGCAGTATTTCAACCTGAAGCTCGGTCAATCGCTCGTTGAGACGGGTAAGCTGAGCGATGCGGTGAGGCCATTGATGATATCCCTGGAGGGCGATGAGGATTACTCGCAGGAAGTAATCGAGTATCTCGACAGGATCCTAAAGGCGGATAAGAGCAATGTGCCGGCTCATTTCGCGCGCGGCCGGGCGCTGAGCAAAGCCGGACATGTTGAAGAAGCAGTCGACGAGTACTTGTTGACGGCAAAGATCCTGCCGGCGCGCGCCGGGCATGTGCTTGCCGAGTTGAAGACGTTGGCCTCGAAAGTGCTCGCCCACCCGAAGATAATGTTCGCCCTGGGTTTCATTGCGTTGGGGCAGAAGAAGTACGAAAGTGCGATACACGATCTTACCAGGGCTTGCGAGCTTGATGCTTCATACGTGCGCAAGGTAATACCGCTCCTTGAGCGTCTGCAGAAGAAGATATCGAATCCCGTGCTAAGTTTTTCGCTGGCGAAACTCCATTATGCCGCCGGTGCGCGGAGTTCGGCGATCGCCCTCTTCACGCTGGCCCAATCCCAGGAGAAGAAGTACCGTGAGCCCGTCATAACGGAAATGAAAAAGATGTGTGAGGACAATAAACAGGATATCGAGTGCCGCAAGCGGCTTGCCGAAATATATTTCAATTATCATAACTGGGAGGATATTCTATTGCTGTTTGATGATATCTACCGGTTGGACAGGCAGGAAGGCCAATGGATCAAGGAATTCATTGGCCGGATACTGGAGGTTGACAGCCATGCGTATTCGTCTTACTACTTTCTGGCACGTATATTCATAGATGATGGAGAATACCATAAGGCGGTCGAGGTCTACAAGAAAGTAGTCGGTATAGCGCCGGCTGAGGCAGCGGGTGTCATGCAGACGCTCAGCGGCCATGATGCCAGGGTGCCCGAGATCCAGCTATTCCTCAGCGATCTTTATATCGATAACGGGTACGGCAGGGAAGCGGTTGAGGTTTTTGACGAACTGCTCTTCCAGGATCTGTCCAACGCCGGTGTGGTCGAGGATCGGCTGAAGAAAGTAATTGAAAAGTTCCCTGAGATCGGCGAAACATACCTGCTCCGCGGCAAGATCTGCAGCGCTCGGGGTGATTTCGAAAATGCCATCAGTGCCATTGAACGTGCAATAAAATTGATGCCCGAGCGCGAGGATGTCGTCATCAGGCTCGGTCAATTATTGCATGAAGTGGGCGAAGTGGAGCGGGCGGTCGGTATTTTCTCAGAACTTCTGCGCAAGACGAGCGATCGCAATTCGGTCTATCGCATGATCCGGATCGCGCGCGAGGATTATTACAAGGAAAAATTGGCGATGCTGCAGGGTGATGAGGGTGGCATCCGACTCGAAAGGGCACATTTCTATCTTATGATAGACAGGATAAAGGAAGCCGAAAAGGAAGTGAAATTCGAATCCAGCGATGAGAAGATCATCAAACGACAGACACTTCTGAAAGCAAGAATCTATCTGGCGAGAAAACGTCCCTTAGATGCGCTCGAGATCATACAGCGCTTGCCGGTTGACAAGGAGACTGCTGAGACGTACGCCGATGTCTACGAAGCGCTCGGTTCATTCAGCACCGCGGCTCGGGTGTTGAGGCAGGCAGGGGTTGAGGGCATGGAGCAGCGCATCAGCGGTTTCGAGAGATTGGCGCAGAGTAAGAGGACAACAAAGGGCAAGTATTTTGTCGAAGGGAGGACTTGATGAAATGCCCTTTTCTGATCAAGAGAAGAGATGTGTTTGATAACGAAGGCAAGAGGCTCGGAGAGGAAGTGGAGTTGATGGCGTGCATCAAGAACGAGTGCATGGTCTATGACAGCGCGACAAAACTGTGCTCCTTGCTCTCATCGAATATGAAGACGGGTATTCTCATAGATGAGTACAAGAAGGGCGTGAAAGAGACAAGAGATGGGTTTGCCCTTGACACCAAGGTTCTTGCGGAAAGTCTTTTAACCGCGACCGACAAATTGCACGAGACGATTGCCGGCCGGTTAGATGTTCAGAAGAAACAGATCGAGGTTGTGATATTGGGTTTTGACAAGCTGCAGGAAGTTTATTGCGGTAAATTCGACGAGTTGAAGGCCGGACTCAGGGGTTTTGCGGGCGAAGCAGCCGGCCGGCTGACCGCGCTGGACAACGCAATGACGAAACAAGCCGGGGAATTGATGCCGATGGTCCAGTCCCTGCAGGAGAAACTCACCGAGATCAATAATACTAATGCACGTTTTCTGGGTGATTTGCTTGCCTCCATAAACAGTATGGCTGACCGGTTCAAGGAAGAGATCTCCGGCCTGCGGACGCATAATGCCGAAGTAGTCAATAACATTGGCGCAAAATTCGACGCGCTGAGCAAGATCTTTGCCGCGATGTCGGAGGCATCGGCGGAGCGATATCAGGCATTGGTCGAAAAAGTCAGCAGTATTGACGGGGTCATGAAGAGCGCGATGAATGAGCTTCGTTTTGAGATTTCGACGATCGCCGACAGGTTCAAGGATGATCTTGGCGGATACCTTGAAGGCGTCAAGGGCGAGATCGTCAGTTTTAGAAACGGACAGCAGGCTGCATTTAACAATTTGCAGGGCGAGTCGGCACAAGCCCGTACTCTCTTCGGCCGAGCCGCGACGAGCCTCGAAGCAATGAGCGGGATGATGGATGGGCTCAATAAGAACTATCTCGAATCCTTGGGCAAGATTGCTGCCCTGGCTGAAGGAATGAGAAAGGCGGTTGCTGATATCGGCG
The DNA here is from genome assembly GCA_014859085.1 of Caldifarciminota bacterium. GTDB lineage: Bacteria > Hydrothermota > Tepidihabitantia > SM23-42 > SM23-42 > SM23-42. The sequence goes on along the minus strand of JACUUY010000016.1, from coordinate 1,167 downwards.
TTTCCATGAACCAGGCGCTGCGCGATATGTCCGGCGAGACAGGCGACCGGCTCGGCGCGGTGGCAAAGCAGTACGAAAAAACGTTGAGCGTGGTTGGGGGGTTCGCTGACCGCTTTGAAGATATGAGCAACCGGCTGGGCGCGATGACGAAAACGATCACGGATCATTTCAAGGAGTCGCTCGACCGGCAGACAAGACTGACCGAGCAGACCGGAGATGTCCTTGAATACATGAAATCGTTCCTTGAAAAGGAAGCAGAACATCTCGAGAGGGAACAGGAATTCAGCAGGAAGAAAACCGCCCTCGACCATTTTGACCGCGCAACACTCTACTATTACCGCGGCAACTCTGAACTCGCGTTGAATGAGATCGAGAAGGCGCTGGAGATCGACCGGACCGCAGAGTATTTGAATATGAAGGGTCTCATCCTATCCGAACTGGGCCGGTACGACGAGTCGAAGAAAGCATTTCTTGAGGCCATTGAGCGTGAACCGGAACTCTCCGAGTTGCATAACAATCTCGGGCTTTTGTATCTGAAGATGAAGAAAGTGGATGACGCGGTTCTATCTTTTGAGCAATCGGTCAAGAAGAATGTGGGCAATGCGCTGGCCTATGTCAATCTGGGCAAGGCTTTGATCGAGGTGGATCGGTTCGACGAAGCCCTTGCCGCCTACAACCACGCGCTTGAGATCGATCCGTCCAACCGGGAAGCGAGAGAAGCGGTCAAGTTGTACGAAGAGGGAAAGATCGCAACATAGCGAGGCGCTGCCATGGATATCATTGACAGACTCAAGAAGGAAAGAAAAATAAAGTCGGTGTTCGAGGTGATCCTGAAGGGCATGGAGGAGAAGGCGGTGCAACCGGACAAACCGTCTGATATCGAAGTCCGTGAGCTCGATCCCGCCGGGCCCATTACCGATGAAGGGGAAGTTGAGGAGAATCCGGTACCGGCGTTCAGAACCGCAGGCATGCATGAGTTCGACATGGAGAGCTTGGCAACCTCGAGCGATACCACGCTGAAGATCGAATACCGTCTGAGGGTTGGGAGTCTGATCGAAGAAGGAAGGATCGACGAGGCGATCGAAGTGTTGAATGAATTGAAGTCGAAATTATCCGAATCCGGGCCTAAGTGATGTAGTATTTCTTGCAGGGCAGTCCCGAAATATA
>JACUUY010000134.1 GCA_014859085.1 Caldifarciminota bacterium | reverse complement strand
ACAAGATCTATAAGGATAATTTAGATAAACTAACCGGAATCATCGCAGATTTGGATCTTGATTCTCAATTATACTCGCCAAAGGGTCGGCAGATGATTCTAGCTGATCTCTTTGAATACATCTTGTTAGGGAGAGGGTACTATTCACTGCAAACAAAAGAAGATAAGGAAAATTTCACCAGGTGAATATTACACTTTGTGAATTTATTGATGAGTTATGAAGCACTAACTGTTTCTGATAATCTACGAGCAAAAGTATTGAATAGGTTAGAAGCAGAGATACCAGAAATCAAATCTGAGAAGTACTTTTCTGTGTTGAAGAATTTCAGAGGTAAAATTGGCCTCAAGGAGGGCGATTCTGAAGCAACCAGAGAACTCGATAAATATTTTGATTCTTTGCTACCAAAAACAGCAGGGGGATTATGGCACGAGTTATTGGTCTATGTATTTCTTCAACGATTGATACAATCAATTCTAGAACATCAGATAGATGTCCTATATGCAAACGGTGGATCCCGTTCTGTGATTTAGTAATAAGCAACTACCCCAACTTCGATGTGGAAATAACAGAACCCGAGATTAGATGTCTGGAAGAATGTGGTATTTACCCCAAAGACAATATTGCTATGGGGGAATGCCCCAATACGAAGTACTCAAGAAAAAAGGCCCACACATTGTCGCATGCGCGACACGAGTTTACAGATGGCTTGCATTATCATTATAGATGTGTATTAGAAAACGTGAGTTCGGGCGTTAAGGAAGAGATTATTGTCGCAAAAGATACCATCGCTCTGAAAGCCCATTATCCTTACTATTCTGGATTAGAGGAGCTAACGAAGAGCAAGGCGTGAGATATGCTTTTACCATCAAGAACGGCGAAAGAAATCGCAGAGCTTCTAGCAGCCACTGTAAGAGAAAAAATACGAACCTATCAGCCGGAAACCATGCATATGCCCTTCCATCATAGACTGCTGGGTAAGGACAGATATGCAGTGTTTTCTTTTATCCAATCAATGAATACTACTTTTGGCATGTCTATCTGGGAACAGATTGCAGTCGTGCTGGCCAAAGGCGCCGGGAATTCAGCAGAAAGACAACATAAGCTACTCGGTGAAATAGACGCAGAGACAGAAAACCTTATTAATGACCTTCACTACAAATTAAGGAAGGGCGAAATCACTGCAAATAAAATTGACGAGGTTGAACACATCAGAAGACATGTAAAGAAAGGCCGAAACAATATTGATCCCGACTCAACTGTTGACTTGTTTGTCAAAGCAGAAGACATAGAAAACTATTTTGATATTACAAGTGCTAAGCCAAATATGAAAGAGTTTGTTGCTTTAAAGCATAAGCTTCTCAGATGGACTGCTCTACGACTTAGCCAAGACAAAAATCTCAGAGTCTTTACGAGGCTAGCAATTCCGTACAACCCTTATCATCCTGAACCTTACGAGCGGTGGACATTAAGAGGATTATATGATTTGGAAAACGACGAAATTGTCATTGGAGAAGAATTCTGGAATTTTGTTGCAAGCGCAAAAATCTACGAGGAACTTCTGGATGTGTTTCAGAGTGTCGGCGACGCATTGAGAGAGGAAATCGATAGGAAATTTTCAGAATTTAGAAAAAAGAAATGACTCGGCAATGATGAAGTGCGACCACAGTCGCATGACACAGCATAAATGATTCATGCCTTACTGTGCTCACCCCGTCTGCGTGCGGATACGCACATTCAGACAAATTCGCCTGCGACGGAACTTCTCTTATGCCGGCCATGTTATGCGTAATATCATTCGACGTCCAATGTCAGGGTTATTAATTGGGTATGACCAATAATTAATAATGAACAGACAGAGTAATATGCGCAACAATCTTGAGAACTTGCCTTATCGTATTTTCCTAGATTAAAATGTTTTGCAAAATATACAGGAATATGGAGAATTTGTATGGGAAAATATTGAAATCCCTATTCCCGAGAAACTCGTGGAAAATATTGAAGCATTAAGAAATATCTTTAGTTTGAGTTTTCGAGCTAGCTTTGAATTTGCATTATCAGATAATACTATCAAACAAATATCAGATAGAAATGATAGATCATATTTATAATGGGGTTTTGATGTTCTTGATCATTGGATGAGTTGTACTGAGAACTATAGGAAATCAGCAGCATTCTCTGGTGAGGGTGCAAGAATATTACAGCAAATGAAAGAAGAACAGTTTGGCTATTTAGGTAAAAGGGATAAAGCAGTGCTTTTCGATGCCATAGCTTTAGAATGTCACGCATTCCTAACTATGGATAAGAAATTATGGAAAAACAGAAACCATCTTCAAAGTAAGCTAAAAATTGAGATATTACAGCCGTTTGCATATATGGGAGATGTTAAAACCATTTGCAGCATTATGGATGTAGCAGGCATCTCCGTCGTGCAGACGGTCGCTGTACTGCTTCGTTCAATTGTAGTTCACCACATAACAGGCGACTGTCCAGTTTGTTTCGCTGCACTCGCGCACTAACATTTGTTCCTGCCAGTCGCAGATTTCAGAGATCCGCCAGCCGTTGTATGAAATCGTGGGCGAAGTCATTGTGTAGCATCAGATCCAAAGATAAACATCTTTGGATTTCGATCACAACGATGACAATAAACGTTGCCGCGATGGCGAGAGAAGTGTATCAGCCAGAAGGTTTCTTCAATAGCCAATCTCTCAATTGACTTCGTGCAGGCACTCTGCCCGACGCTATCAGCTTGCCGTTTATCACTAAAGCCGGCGTTGCCATGACTTTATAACGTGCAATTTCCTTCGCGTCACGAATGTGCTGGACATCAACGGGCAGATTCAAATCCTGCAGCACCTGGATGACCTCGTTTTCAAGTCGTTCACAGGATGGACAGCCCGGTCCCAGTATCTTGATGCTCAGATCCGATTCTACTTCTTCGACATCTTCGCCCAGGAAGCGACGATACTCTCTATAAATTGAAACCTTGTACTCATCGGCCACCGGGTCAGCAACATAATTGTGTTCCTTGACCTTCTGTAACAGCATCTCCTGCACCGTCTTCACATCAGCGACTCCCGAATCCCGCACTGCCTTGAAGACGGCCGCCAACCCGCAAATGCCGATCCGGCTTTGTCTGAAATGAATATAGCCTATTTCCTCATCCCCGTCCATTCGTGCTCCTCATACTGAAACGGCCAATGTCAGCCAGTCCAATCGCCTAAGTCTTGGTTGACGCGGCGAATTCAACGACCTTTTCTTTGATCTCATCCCTCAGCTTGCGCATCTTGCCCAGCTTTTCCTCATGGGTCCCGGTATAATTCGCCGGATCATCGAGACTCCAATTGATGGTCTCGGTCTTCAGACCCGGGAATACCGGGCATTTCTGCGCCGTCGCCGTATCGCATACGGCAATGACATACGAAAAGAGATCGCCCCGCTTGAACAGGTCAAAGACTTTTCTCGTCTTGTTCTGCGAGATATCGATACCTGCCTCCTGCATGACCTCAACCGCGAGCGGATTTAGCTCGCCCGCTTCGAGGCCGGCGCTGTGCGCCTCGAACCGGTCGCCCGCCAGTTTATTCAAGAACGCCTCGGCGATCTGGCTGCGCGCGCTGTTCTGCGTGCAGACAAAGAGCACCCTGATCTTGTTCATGGTAATTCCTCCTGCCTTTCTCTTTGGCTGGCCCGACACACCTTGATGAACATCATCGTTCCTTCTCCTCCTCGATCCATTTTCTGATCTCATCCCTGGACGGGATCTTGCCCGCGCTCTTAACCTTGCCGTTGATGACCAGTCCGGGCGTCGCCATGATCTTATACTCCATTATCTCTTTCATGTCAGTGACTTTCTGAACGTCCGCCACGATATTCAATTCAGCCAGGACATCGATCGTCCTCTTCTCCACCTCCTTGCAGCGTGGACAGCCAGGACCTAAGATTCTTATCTCCATCATAGCCTCCTTGGACTAATGCCTAACCGTAACACAAATATCTAAACACCTAAATGCCAAAATACCTAAAAAACTAGGACGTCATTATCAGGTAAAGGCCGCCGAGGATGACCAGAACGCCACAAATCTTTTTCACAATCAGAGCGCCTTTCGATCGTTCCGTCCATTTGAGGTAGCGGCTCACGGTTTCGGTCAAGGTACCGGCAAGTACGATCAACAGACAGTGACCGATGCCATAAGCGAGCAGCAAGCCGATCGCGTAGTATATTCTTTCGGCCGCAACCCTGAAAACAACGGCTAGCATCGGCGCCATGTAAGCGAAGGTGCAGGGACCCAGAGCAAGACCGAAGATCAAACCGATGATAAAAGCGCCGATCAACCCTCTGCGTTTTATCTGTTTGCCCCCTGGTCCTGACCAGGGCAGCGGGATCACATCCAAGAGATGCAGGCCAATAACGAAAAATATCGCCGCGACCAGGTAGTTGCCGACCGCGCCAATATCGCCCAGCATGCGACCGGCAAGGGCGGTGATCAAGCCAACCAGTGCTATAGTCACGAGAATGCCAAGGGCAAATAGCGCCGAAATCCAGAATGCTCTTTTTACCGATATCTTACCTTGCTCGTCAATGTAGCCGACGATCAAGGGTATGCTCGCGAGATGACAAGGGCTCAAAATAATGCTGAGGATGCCCCAGATAAAAGACGCTCCAATTGCGATTAAAGGATTACCTTCTATCGCACTGCTCAGCCAGGTGAGGATTTCGATTATCATCAATCACTCCACGCCCATTTTCTTTAACTGGGCAACGATGTCTGCCTCGGACATAAACCCTTGGTGCCGACCGATCTCCTTCGCGCCCGCATCGAAGAATATCTGGGTGGGGATCATCATGATGCGGTATTTCCTCGATAACGCAGCGTACTCGCCGACATCCAGGATGAGGATCTCGGCTCTGCCTTCGTAATCTTTCTGCAGTTTCTTGAGTATCGGCTCCATCATCTTGCAGGGAATGCAGGTGCCGCGGCCAAAATCAGCGACCACCGGTCTTTTTGTTCTCAGCGCCCGGCTGAGTGGATTATCAGCAATGAGAGCTTCCTGTGCTTTTATCCATTCTTCATTACGAAATATTCTTGCATTCGCCTTGAGTTCATTCAAGTACTGCTCTATTGTCAGGCGCTGCTTCTCCTCCAGCGCCATGGGCCGCAATTGCTCTTTGACAGCCTCATAGTCCTTGACCGGCAGTTGGTCTCGGTATTGTTCGAAAAAATCCCTTAATTCCGATTCTGAGATTGATATATCAGCAATCATATTTCTGATCAGCAGGTTGATCATGATCTCCGTTTCTTTCCCGGGGTTTTGAGCAACCGCTGTTTTGTAATCGGAGTTATCCGGGATTTTCTTTCGTCGTGCATCCTGGACCAATAATTGCCTGACGATCAATTCTTCGAGAAAACCCGCCTTGT
>JACUUY010000133.1 GCA_014859085.1 Caldifarciminota bacterium | reverse complement strand
CTGTACCCTCGAGAGCAGATGTCAGGGACACGATCTGCCCGAGGAGAAACCCCTGGAAATCTGCGACATAACCGACCTCCGCCGGTACGGCCGACGAATGATTATAATCCTGAATAGGAAAGTAAGAAAACGCTGCTGGTTTATCTTCCTGAAAAAGGAATACAAAACGAAACCGGGTGAGTTCTACGACCAGATCTTCTGGATAACCCAATCGTCGGCCGCGGCACGGAGACCGGGCGCATACATCCCGAGGATCAGGGAAGGCAGATGGTGTGAGATAATCGTCGACAAGAGAGAGCGCTACGCTTACAAGTTTGAATACGCCGACGTCAAGAAAGAGAATCTGCCGGTGGGCGATTACGCCTTGAGGAAGGCGGGCAAGATCATAGCGGTCGCCGAAAGGAAGACATTGACCAACTTCCTGCACGAGCTCGGTGCCTATGACGTCCTGAAGTCCCGCCTGCAGGAACTCGCGACCTATCCCTATAAGGCGGTCGTCTTTGAATCTCCCTACAGCGATTTTCTCGATCCCAGGCGGATCAAACCCTACAGTGCAGCCTACATAGCGGATATCATATCCGACCTGACAACGACCTTTCCGCAAATTCAATTCGTCTTCTGCACGAACCGCAAGTTTGCCCGCGAGTGGACGCACCGGTGGTTGCTGCGGATCAATGAAGCACCGATGTTATGACGGCCCCGGTTCGTCTTGACTTTCTTGATGTTCCTACTACAATACAGGCAGGAGCGAAATGAGTATAACAAAGGAAAAAGCCAAAGAGAACCTGCGCGAACTTGTGGCAAAATTCGACCGTGAGGCAGCTGCCGGTCGCATCAATGATTACAACGAACAAGCAACGAAAACCGCATTCATCCAGCCTCTGCTGAGGGATGTTCTTGGATGGGACGTCAGCAACCGCGACGAGGTCAGCCCTGAAGAGAAGGTATCGCGCGGCCGCGTGGATTATGGTCTCAAGACTGAAGGACAGACCAAGATCTTCGTTGAGGCCAAGCCCCCAAGAGCCGATCTGACGCGGCATATCGAACAGGCGATCGGCTATGGCTACAACCGCAAGAGCGTGCCCTTCGTACTGCTGACTGATTTTGAAGACATCAAACTCTTTGACGTCACGGTCAAACCGGACACCCGGAATCAGCTCAAAGGTTTGAAGATCGCCCTGAACTGGAAGGAGTACGTTGATGAATTCGACCAACTCTGGCTGCTGTCAAAGGAGTCGGTCCTCAATGGCGATCTGGATAGGTTATTACTAAAGAAACCCAAAGACCGACTGCCGGTTGACAAGGCGATCCTCGACGACCTGAAGAAGTGGCGCGAAATGCTGGCCAAGGATATCTTTAGAAACAACACAGAAATGTTCCATTCAGGTGACCGCGAAAAGGACGCGCAATACCTGAAAGAGATAACGCAACGCATCATCGACCGCATCATCTTCATGCGCTCATGCGAGGATCGTAAATTGGTCTATCGCGACCCGCTCAGGAAAGTGTTCGAAGATCGCACTGAATCGGTCGGCAAACAGACAATGGTCTTTTTGTCGAACGAATTCAAGCACTACAATATCATCTTTGACAGCGATCTTTTCAGACCCCTGGACTGGGAGAAGAATCTCGCCATCGACTTCAAGGTGATGCGAGATATCGTGCTGGAGACGTACAATCCATATCAGTTCGATGTCATACCGCTCGATGTCCTCGGTAATATCTACGAGCAGTATCTCGGCCACACAATAAGACTGACCGATCATCAGGTCAAGTATGAGTTGAAGCCCGATGTCAGAAAGGCGGGCGGCGTCTATTATACGCCGGAATACATCGTTGACTACATCGTGAAAAATACTGTGGGCAAATTATTACAGGAATTGCCGCCAAGAAAAATCAAGAAACTTCGAGTACTAGATCCTGCCTGTGGCTCCGGAAGTTTCCTGATTCGTGCCTACGAAGAAATGCTGAACTGGCACAAAAATCAAAAGAAAGGTAGTGGTGCGATTCATCGCACGAAGCGGATGCGCCCACAGCAATTGATAAAACACGAAGACCAAGAGCCAATCCTGACCATCGAAGAAAAATCACGTATCCTGCGTGAACACATCTTCGGCGTGGACATAGACGAGCAGGCAGTAGAAGTCACCAAACTTTCACTTATGCTGAAAATGCTCGAAGGTGAATTTGGCATCATCCCGGGCCGCAATATCCTACCCATGCTCGACAAAAACATCCGCTGCGGCAATTCACTCATTTCCGGCGACACCTTAGAACTCAAAAAATACTTTGGCAACGACTGGTATAAAGTCAAAGCATTCAACTGGAAAGACAAGTTTAGAAAAATAATGGTAGATGAAGGTGGATTTGATGTGGTGATCGGCAACCCACCGTATGTGAGTTTTGGATTACGGGGAGCCAAGAGGTATGGTGAGGATTTAGGTACATATATTCGCGAGAATTATCCCAATTCTGCGGAATATAAAATTAGCACTTATGCGCTTTTTATGGACAGAGGATTACAGCAATTAAAGGGTAGATGTGCCTATTTCAGTTTCATTGTACCGGATAGTTTCATTTTGGGGAGATACTTCTCAAAGCTCAGAAGGCTAATTCTCGATAAATGTCGCATTATTGAAATAGTCATGTTTGTTGAGGACTTTTGGAAATCGGGAGTTGTCGGAAGACCCGTTATAATAATTCTTGAGAAAACTTCAGACAAAAGAACAAGAGAGGCCAATCATGTTGTAGCTAAATTGACAAATAATCTGATTGATTTTGGAACTGACATTTACCAAGATTTCGCCTATAACCAAAATTGCTTTGAAATCATCCCCCACAATAGATTTAGGCTTTTCTTTGATGAAAGCTCAATGAAATTGGTGGGAAAAATGGAGATCAATAGTCTAAGACTACGCGACATAGTCAGCATCCACACAGGAGTTCGATCGAAGATTGGTCAAAAGAACATTATCAGCAAACAGAAGAAAACTGATAAATGGAAAAAAGGTCTTATATCTGGGCGGGAGATAGATAGGTATATTCTGAAATACGAAGGCAATTATTTACATATAGATTCAAGCATATTGTGGAGCGGTGGTTTTGATGATAACATCGTAGCCAGAGACAAAATAGTAATGAGACAGACAGGTGATAGTCTAATAGCCACCATGGATGAAACTGGTCTATTCCATTTGAACAATTGCCATTCTATCGTCCTCAGGGAAAAGTTGGATGGCAATTATTCTATTAAGTATATCTTGGCACTTATTAATTCGAAGCCCTTGAATCATTTCTACCATTTAATCAGCTTGGAACTTGGTAGACCAATGGCTCAAACCGACATAGAGACCCTTGAGCTACTTCCGATACCCAAAATTGATTTCTCCAAGTCATCCGAAAGTGAACTTCACGATAAACTCGTCAAACTAGTCGATGTGATGCTTGATTTGAATAGAACAATCCAACTGGCCAAAGGTAGTGAAAAAGAACAAACGCAGCGGCAAATTGAGAAAACAGATGAAGAAATAGATGATCTGGTGTATAAGTTGTACGAAATTACGGAAGAGGAGAGGAAGGTAATTGAGGGAACAAGTGAGTAGTATTATAGTTGGTAAAACAATACCATGTACGAGTGACTATTATGTTATACGATGACAAAATAATAGATTTGCTGGATAGGAAATATAATTTTGTGGCCAATAGTGCTGATGATATTTATTTGTTGGAATTGCAGAAATTTGTTTACTACATAGGTAACGAAGAACCATATAAACAATATGTTGCACATTTACTTGATGAATGGACTGACAAAATAAAGGAACATGAGAATTACATGAACGAGATTTTGCCTACTATCATAGAACTGAAAGATAAGTTAATCTCAAAGTATCCGGAATTAGACGACAGCACTATGCAGCGACCAGCAACACATCATGTACCACCAAATTATCGCTGCAGTTTCGCTTATTTCAACGATATCTTGCATGGTAAGCGCGAGAAAAGTTACCCGATGACACCAGAACCATATCATGACAGAACAGACATCCGTGCTCTTTTGAATATAATCAACTCCAAAATTACTGACTATGAAAAATCTAACACGGTTAATGATACAACGAAACATATAGATGATGCAATCATGACCGAGTATGTAAATCTTAACAACACCCAGGAATTCAAGCATAACGATTTTGTTAATTATCAAAGGGTTTCACCTGGAGCGTCTCTGGAAGTTTTGATTGACATAGCGAATATTATTAACGCGCCACCGCAGAAAATAGCTTCAATGAAAGAAAGCATACTCAACTCACGAGAATTCCAAATTGCATTGTACTGCAGTGACATTTATAAAGCGGCCTATGAATACAGAAGAAATAAGAGTGGCTTCGCAAGTGATCCTCAAATGCAAGAATTCAAACAAAGACGAACTTGGTGTATGGCTCATCTTAAGAGAATCTATGAGGCTTTAAGAGAGCAAATAGGAACATATTTCTCACACCTACGGGTCATCAATCGATACAAAACAAGGTGTATGTGGTATGATAGAGGCAGACTGCGCAGTTTAGTGATAGACAACAAAGGTAAATATATTCAGACTAGAGAAAACACATTAACCGTGGATTTAGCACGATATCTATTTGACAATGGGATTACGGTTCTATATCGGGCAAGGTTTGGAATACATGAGGTAGACCTTGTTGACCCTGCGGCGCGATCTCCAATATTTGTTGAAGCAAAGGCATATATTGGCGCTAGAAATACAAAAAAAAGACTAATAGATGGTGTTTCTCAAATCCATAGTTATCTGAACAACCTGGAATCAAAATATGCGATAAGAGAAGCATATTACGTGATATTTCGATTAGGTGGACCGATATACGATTTACCCGAAAAGATAGTTTTTCAGCGGTTTGCAGTGATACCTATAGTAATCGATATGGCTGAAAGCACCATGAGCGGCAGTCGTCAGCCAAAGCCAGTAATTATCAAAAGAAGTGAAATTGCAGAAGCAGTTGAGGATTATAAAATCGGACAGGGAAATCGATGATTTGGTATATGAATTGTATGGAATTACGGAGAAGGAGAGGAAGGTAATTGAAGGAGACAAAATTTGAAGCATGCACTATTACAATCGAATATTAAGAAATCTTTAAGAATTATTGCCGAAGAAAACCCAAAAATTCCCGCTTGTCTCGTCACGGTTGTTGAAGATGAGCCAACAACAATTCCGTCAATATGCGAAGCGATTGCCAAAGTTGCAGCTCGAGAAATTCCTTGGTTTTACAGAGATTCTGACGGAGCATTGCGATCTCCCCAAGAATCCTTCTTTGGCTTCTATGCCCTCAGAAATACTGTTCGGGGCATTTTTCTTGGTTTGCGATTTATCCAGTCGGGCGATTTACTTTGTGGGG
>JACUUY010000015.1 GCA_014859085.1 Caldifarciminota bacterium | reverse complement strand
TACAGGTTGGCCAGTTTCGCCGCGGTTGTTGTCTTACCCGAACCGTTGACACCACTCACCAGAACGATGGATGGACGCAGACCGCACAGTTCCGGGCCGCTCAGGGACAATAGCTCTGCGATCTCTGCCCGCAGCGCCAGGACACGGTCACCCCTTCCCTCCTGCAATTTCATCCTGATCGCACTCGCGTACTTGACGCCGACATCGGCCTGGATCAGCGTATCCTCAATAGATTCCAGGGACGCGCTGTTCGTTCGCGTGAAAAGGGATCTTATACGCCGGAGGGCGGGTCTACGGCTCTTCATAATAATCTCACCCCGTGTGTCCGGATCAGGTGGTCTGTTCGTCCAACGTCACTATCTTTTCGAGGTCGGCAAGCCTTGCCGAGATGACCTTGCTCTCCCTCGGTTTTTCCATTGTTATGCCGTAGAGATAATCAGCATATTCCATGGTCGCACGATTGTGCGTGATGATAACGACCTGCGTGCGCTGGGAAAGGTCGCGCAGGTATCTGTTGAACCTTACGACGTTGATATCATCGAGCGGCGCGTCGATCTCGTCCAGGATGCAGAATGGCGCCGGCTTGACCAGATAGAATGCGAGCAGCAGGCTGATCGCAAGCAGCGTCTTCTGGCCGCCGGATAGTTGATTAATAGTTTTCAATTTCCGGCCCATCATCCGGACGACTATCTCGACCTTGCTCGCCAGGGGGTTCTCCGGATCGGTCAATACCAGATCGGCCTGACCATCCTCGAAGAAATTGGCGAAGACGTAATTGAATTCCTTTCTCACCTGGGCGAATGTATCATTGAACCGCTCGCGTGCCCGCCCGTCCAATTCCTCGATGGATCTCAGAAGACTCTTCTTGGCCGTAATAATATCGTCCCGCTGCCCGAGAAATTCATCCAGCCGTTTCTTTTCCTCTTCGTAAGCCTGCATGCTTAACGGGTTTACTTCGCCAAGTTTTTCGATCCGCCCCTTCACTTCAGCCAATCTGGCCTGGACATCCGGCATCTCCTCCTCCGGCGTGTACTCAGCCAGGGCAACACCGAATTCCTCGGCCGCTTTGTGAATAAGATCGTCCCGCCGGTGGTTCTTCTCGAACAACTGGTACTTGAGCTGCATTGTGCTGTTCTGCATGGACTCGTGATCCTTCTGCTTCTGGGCGAGCTGGTCATATACCAAACCCTGCCGCTTGACGTATTCATCGAGCAACTGAACGGGCAACCGTGCTTCGCGTACCAGCTTTTCCTGCCGCTTGCGACCGAGTTCTTCTTTCATGGCATTTATCGCATCGACCATCTCGGCGATACTGGCCGGCATTGATTGTTCACGCAAGGCGCGGATATCCGACTCAGCAGCATCAATCCCCTGATTCAACTGCCCGATCAGTTGATCCACGCTGTCCCTGCGCCCCTGCCGCACCGCATGCTCGGTACTGATACCGTTGAGCGTTGCGACCGTGTCATCGATCTTGGTCTTCAATTGTTGGGCACGTTCTTCTACTTTCCCGCTCTCTTCGATGCACCGGGCTCTCTCCTGTTCGAGCTGTTCGACGCTGCGCTCCGACGATCCAATATTTCCCTTGATCCCCTCGATCTCATTGAGAAGCGCAGTGCAACCTTCCTTCACGTTGCTCAACTCCGCCTGCCTCCGCTCAAATTCCTTTTTTACTTCATCCAGTTTGAGGGAACACTCTGATTTTTTCAAATTGATCGCAAAGAGCTCATTGCGGATCTCCTCAACGGCCTGCTGCTTCTGCGCGAGTTCTTCGCAAACGCGTTTCCTCTCCTGCTTCATGAACAGTGATTCATTTCGGAGGGATTCCATCCTTGTTTTGTATTCCTCAAGACTCTGGCTGGCTCGAAAGTACCCGATGTCGCCCCGCTCAACAACGATCGTGCCTTCCTCGAACAGAACGCCGTCCTTGGTGACAAATCCGCATTCCGGATATTGCCGGGACAAACTCCGGGCCGTGTTGCAGTTCTCCACAACGAAGAAATTCTCTATGTAACGCGCCAGGACGTTCTGCGTCGACTTGAATTTCACGAAACCAGCGACCGGCGCCGCTCCCTCCGGCGCCCGCATGCCGGACGGTCTCTGCTCCTGCGCCAGATCGATGAAACCGAAACGGCCTTCCGGGCAATTCGCGATATCGGTTGTCTCGTAATCACGGAGCAAGTAGAAATCGAGCAGCACGCTCAGGCAGACATCTATGACCGATTCGTAACCGGACACCACCTCGATATTATCCCTGAACATCCCGCCGACCCGATCACCCAGCTTCTCCTTTATTATCTTCTTGCCCTCAACCTGGAGCCGCCGGTTCAATGTGTCGATCATGATACGGCAATCAGCAATTCCATCATCGCGCTTTTTCAAATTATCATCTGTTTCACTCAAGGTTTTTTCGAGCGAGTCCACGCTCGCGCGCATCTCCTTCAGCTTATTATCGGCTCTGTCCTGCTGCTCAACGACGCTGGCCATGTCTCGGTCCAGTTCGTTACACAGACGGCGCTGCTCCTCCAGTCCCTCGCACTGCTTGGACAATTCATCGCTGGCATGCGAAAGTGATCGTTCCTTGTTGTCACGATCGTACTTGAGCTTCTCCACCGCACCGTGGGCTTCCATGATCCTGACCGCGGTGTCAGATATTCTGCTCGCGTCTTCCTTCAAGGCTCCTTCAAGAGACAGGTATTCCGCATTCATTGCATCGAGCTCGGCTTGAACCTCTTCGATCCGGGATTGCAGATTCTTGAGGCCGGACTCGATCTCATCCCTTTCGCGTTCCGTCTCAAGCAGCCGCTCCCGGCTGGTGTTGACCAGTTCTGTCTTCTCCCTTATGCTCGTTGACACCCGCTCGGAGAGGATCGTCCGGTCCCTCACCTCTTCCTCTTTCAAAGATATCTCGTTCTGCAGTGATTCGATCGCATTCGTGAATTCGACTATCTGCGTGAGGTTATCTTTCTTCTCGATCTCGGCACTCTCGATCGAGTTCTTCAGCGCTGCGCGTTCATCCTCCAGCTGCTTTATCGAATCCAGCAATGATTGCCGTTCGGCTTCCTGATCGTCTATCTGGGACTGGACTGCATCGATCTCCTCAAGCGTAACCTTCAATTCACGTGCCATCAGATGAAGCTTCAGGTCCTTGTAGTCGGTCCTCAGCTCGTTATACAACCGGGCCTGGCGCACCTGCCTGCGCAGTCCCCTCAGGCCGCGATTCATCTCGGCGATGATATCCTCGAGCCGCAGCAGATCCTGTTCGGTCGCGACCAGACGGCGTTTGGTCTGTTCTTTTCTCTCCTGGTACTTGAGAATGCCGGCCACATCGTCGAACATCTCTTTGGTGTCGCCGTGAATGATCCTCTCAACCTCGGCAAGCTCAAGAAAGGAATAGGTCAGCACGCCGGAATTGAGAAACAGAGCCTGGATGTCCTGCAGCCGGCACTTCACCCGGTTAAGGAAGAACTCGCTTTCACCGGTCCTGTAGAACCGTCGCTTTATTTCAAACTCGCTGCCGAATTGCGGGAAATAATCCTCGTTGATGATCGTAAGTGCAACCTCGCTGAAATTAGCATCTTCCTTGCTGTCCGCCGACTCATGGACCAGATCCTCGATCTTCGCGCAACGCAGCGCCTTCATGCTCTGCTCGCCAAAGACCCATCGCAATGCGTCAAAGATGTTCGATTTACCGCTACCATTGGGCCCGACAAACGCGGTCACGCCGGTATTCAGCAGCACCTTCGATTCATCCCGGAAGGACTTGAACCCGTAGAGCTTGATCTCCTTTATTTTCATCGGCCGCTGTATCTCCTACAGATCATCACCCAGATAGATTTCCCTTTCCAAGAACCGGTCATAATCACTCCATTGCTTGTTCTGCCCCCGGTGCTTGGCGTGGATCTGCCTCATGATCTCGATCTTCGCATCGAGGTTATCGACGTGATGCAGAACGAGCGCCTCGGGGAACAGCGGTTGCTTGGGTGAACCCCATTCCTTCTCGCCGTGGTGGGACAGGATCATATGCAATATTTTCGCTTTGAGTTCATCCGGGAATTCAGCAAGCCGGCTGATCCGTTCCGACACCATCTCGCTGCCGATCAAGATGTGGCCGAGCAATCTTCCCCGATCCGAGATATCGATGCTTTTCTTGTAAGTATATTCGTGGATCTTTCCGATATCATGCAGGATGCCGCCGGCGATCAGCAGATCCAAATTCAGGAAATCAAGCACCGATTGTACGTTCTGCAGCAGTTTCAGAACGCCCAGGGTATGGACCGCAAGTCCGCCGAGATAAGCATGGTGAACCATCTTGGCCGCCGGTGCCGAAGAGAATGACTGAACGAAATCCTTATCGCTAAGGAATGCATCGAGAAGCGCCCGCAGATTGGTGTTCCTGACGCGCGCCGCGAAATCCCGTATCGCCTCCATTACCTTGTCAATGTCGCCGCTGTAACGCAGCAGGAAATCATTGGCATCGATATCTTTTTCGGCCACGACGCTCATTGCGGCGACGACGATCTGCGGTTTCCCGTTGTACTCCCTCACGTTGCCGGCAACAAAGACGAAGTCACCGGCCGAGATGTTTTCGAAATTATCGGCATCCCAGGAGATGCCGTCAATGATCCCGGTGCGATCAGAGAATTCCAGAAGGGCATAGATGCCGCCGTCTTTCTTGTCCCTGACCGATTTCTTGTGAAGGAGGAATTTCTCCTTAACGGCCTGCCCCGCCTTTAGTTCACTAACGTACAGACTCTTCATGGTATGCCAAATGTTCGCCCGCAGTCGCCAGCCCGCACGCTGCACCCCATGAGCCTGGTATTCAACTGCCGTTCGGTAGCCAATTTGAGGTTACTTGTCCGGTGTTTCTAAATGGAGTATTTTCTTCTTGATCAAATCCAGTTTCTCGTGCAGCGTTCTCTCTTCTTTCTTCTCGGCCTCCAACGCCGCCAGAACCTCTTCCCGTTTCTGTGCGAGAAGGCTGATCTCCTTATTCAACTGACTTTCTTCCTCTTTCAATTCCTCGATGCGTTTGATCAAAGTGCTCTCGCTGGCCCTGAGCTTTTCAATCGACTGCACGAGTGGATTGCTCTCGGCTTCCCGCTTCCTCGCTTCATATTCCTCGCTAAACTGCTGGAGTTCAACTTCAGCCTTCCTGAGCGCTTCATTGACCTCGTTCAATTTTTTCTGCGCGTCATTCTGGGCACTCTTTAGCGTTTCGATCTTCGGCGAAAAGATCTCTTCCTGGCGTTTGTTCAGATCATCGATGAGTCTCGCTTTGGTCCTCCGCTTCGAAATGAAGGTAACGAGAAAAGCAAGAAATGCCACGAACACGCCGGCCGCGATCGTTGCCGGATTCCCGGATGTTGAGAACGCCGCGGAAACGGCGCGCGGTTTGGCGCCGATGTAAAGGAATCCCACGTTCGTATTGCGGACCTTGATCGCATATGCGCCCTCGAAGATACCTGCCCGCTCCATGACTTTGCTGAAACCATCTTCGGCCGATACATTCGCCTTGTATGTCGTACCGATGAGATCTGGGTTGCTCGAGGCAAGAACCGTGTTATTGGCATCGGTGACGTACACGAATGTCAGTTCGGGCTCGTCTCTCTTCAATCTCGTTATGATTTCTACCAGGTTCGCATTTTCGTCTATGTTGACGGCGCTGATAACGGCATCTTCAACGAACGGTGCGTTGGCAATCGCGTTCCCGAAGCTCATGAACCTCTTTACGTGAAGATCCCGGATGACCTGCGAGTCGCGCATACTGAGCTGGGGGAAGAGTTCAGGGCCGAAGAAGAAGAACGCAGTAAGGATGAGGACCAGGAAGAAAACAACTAATGAAGCACCGCCCTTAGACATCTAACCTCCGAAGCCGATCGATATGCGGTGTCCACCGCCAAGATCAAAATAGGGGGAATACGTGTAGTCAAAATGCAGCCTGTCCTTTCTTATGCCGATACCCAACGTGACCCCGGTGATAAAACCGAGCCCCTCAGAGCTTACTGCCGACAACAACGTGCTGTAGGATGCTTTCAAATGCAGGAACGAACTGACATAATATGCGCCCCCGATCCGCGCACCGAAACCGAGCAGTGCGGGTTTGACCAGATCCAGGCCGAACCACCCTGCCTCCAGCAGTTTGACCGCGCTCAGCGTGACCTCGTACGGAAACATCTCCCGAGACTCGATATACGACTTCAGACCGATGCCGACGTTCTTCACCGAAAGTCCAAGATCGATGCCTGGCTCCCTCATCGGGTAGACCGCGCCAATATCCACGCCAACGCCCATCGTGTTGAGCGTATCAATACTTGCGTATACACCTTTCAGCGATAGACCGAGACCGATATCATTGTAGATGAATCCCTTGCCCACTGTGATATCTATGTGGTTAACGCCGAAGGTTCCCAGCAGATTTCCGAGCGAATCGGTCATGTTCATGCCGCCGCTGTGGAAGTAGCGGATACCGGCGCCGATCTGCCTGCGTTCATAACCCAGATAACCGAAATGAGTGCCGGCAAAATAATTGAGATAAGAAACTGAATAGAATGTATTGTCGCAGAATGCCAGTCCACCGGGATTATAGTGTACAGTATACCCGTCGTCATAGAGCGCATGACCCATGCCGGTCCGGTGCGCGACCGGATCGACGGCGAGAAACTCAAAACCGAACGCCGACACCAACAGGAAGACGATTACCTGCATCTGTGCTCCATATATGAAATAATTATACTGCCTTTACCCAAAAAGTCAAGGACTTTTGTGCCCGATTATCCCGGCTATCCGGGGCAGGAAATTGCTCTTCTTCAGTCGATCGTTGATGATCTTGGCGACAAGGAGACCGGAACCGAAACCGGCAATGCCGGCGATCAGGATCACGGTTTCGGGGCAGCGCCGGGCGGCCAGCAAGCCGATCACTGCCAGTATGACCGGCAAGCCGAACAGGAGGAATGCGGCCGAGAGACCAACCGCGGCCGCCTGCTCAACGCGTACCTCGTCGTCAACCCGGGCGCCGATGCTGTTCTCGGCAACGACTAGACGACGGGTACCGGCTGCTTGACAGAATTTACCGGCATCGCACTTCCTGCACGACTCATTCGGCTCGACACATACCGTAGCGTGCGCCCCTTCCACCGCAATGACATGGCCCATTATCTGCACCCCGTATTATAAGTACGATATTCCCGCTGTCAACGGCAATGCAAACCCGATGCCGATACCGGGCACGACGCTTGGACCGGAAGGGCTTGACATCCGCCTTCATTTTTGTATAATGACCTGTTAGATAAAGTTTGGAGGTCTTGAATGCGCAAGTTTTTTTTCACCGTTGTACTGTTGCCGGCACTGATAATCGGTGCCACGCGCCCTGGAGCAGTTTTTCTCATGATCTGGCCCGGAGCCAGAGCGACTGCACTAAGCGGCGCATTCTCGGCAGTGGCGGATGACGCTACTGCCTGTTATTATAATCAGGCCGGGCTTGCTTTCATAGACGGGACGATCGTTTCCCTGCAACATGCACCATGGCTGCCTGGTCTCCAGCGGAACATGTACTATGAATATGCCGGTGTCACCAAGTCCTACAACATCGGCACCCTCGGGTTGAACGTGATCTACCTAACAACCGGACCTACCGAAGTCCGCAATTTCGAGGGCATATATCTCGGAACCTACACGACCTTTGATATCTCGGTCGGATTGAATTACGGGACGAAACTGATGCCCAATCTCGGATTAGGCATTGGCTGGAAGTTCGTTTATTCATATCTAGTGCCACCCTGGGTCTGGGGCAGAATGCCCGAGCTGGGCATCAACACAGGCGGGATCGGCATCACCTACGCGTTTGATGTCGGAACGATGTACAAGCCCTTCTCGTTTCTCACGCTCGCGGGCGCGCTCCAGAACATCGGGCCGAACATCAGTTACACGGAAAGCGGTGCATCTGACCCATTACCCTACACGTTGCGACTCGGGTTTCGCGTTCAGCCGGTCGACTCGAAAGTCATCCGCGTCGCGTTGACCGCCGATATCACGAAGATACTGGTCGGCATGTTCGCCGATGAAGAGAATACATTCTTTGAGAATCTGGGTTACGAATTCGAGGAAGCGTGGAAGGGCGCGGGCATCGAAGTCGACTACTATGATTTCGTAAAACTGAGAGCCGGCTATTTCATCGACCTTGAGGGTATGCGTAAGGGTTACACGTACGGTGGCGGTATAAAAGCCGGCGGATTCTCCCTCGACGTGGGCGTCGATCAAAACATTTACGAATTCGGCACGAGTAATCGCAAATTCTCTCTCTCCTACCAGTTCTGAGGCAGGCCCCCACGACGCTCAGAACAGGAACGAACGAATAACGACGCCGGCCGGCCCGATAGCGGAGCGGCGCCGTTGGTTAGCCGCATCCCAGTGGAGCACAGTTTGACCAAACAACGGGTACTCATAATCGGCGCGACTGGTTTTGTTGGCAAAAACCTCGTGCTCGAAATGGCATCCCGCAGCCACGTGACCATCTTTGCCCGGCCGACATCAGACATCGACCTGTTCAAACACAACCGCAATATCACGGTCTGCCTCGGTGATCTTGAGTCAGGAGAGGGATTACGGTTGGCGTTGCACGCCGTCGATATCGTGATCCATTGTGCGGCACGGACAATGGCCCGGAGTTATTGGGACTATTACCGGACCAATGCACTGGGCACGGCCAATCTGCTCGAGGCGATGCGAGCAGCGCGCGTGCGCAAGATTCTTTATATCAGTTCGCACGCGGCATGTGGTCCGGGCCGTGACAATAATCCGGTGCAGGAACATGAATCGCAGAAACCGGTATCATTTTACGGACGCACCAAGAAACTGGCCGAGGAAATGATCGTCCGCAGCGGGCTGTCCTACACGATCGTCAGACCCGCCTCCGTATACGGACCACATGACAAAGAGATATTAGCCTATGTCAGACTCCTCAATAATGGGATTTGCCCGCTCGTTGGTTTTGGGCCGAAATATCTGAACCTGATCTATGTCCGGGATCTGGTTGATCTGATCGCCGATATCGTACGCCGCGACCTCTTTGCGGATCGCATCTATTTCGCGCATGACGGCCGCTGCTATTTATTAGAATCGGCCCTTGATACGATCAGCCGTGCCCTGGACAAGAAAAGCATAAAAATACGCATCCCCTCTTCGATCGCCATGCTGATCGGACTGCTGAACGATGTCCTGCTTCCATCCGGCATGAAGATCATCCCGCGCGACAAGGTAAGGGAACTCGCGTGCCCCTACTGGGTATGCAGCACCGAGCGTGCGGTCGAGGATATCGGCTTCCGCCCACGCTATACATTCGAGCGAGGGATCCTGGAAACGATCGACTGGTATCGAAAACACGGCCTTCTGGGATGATCTGTAACGATCAAACCTTGACAAGATAAGATCAATGCATATAATGAAATTAAGGATGAACCAATGAACTGGTACGCTGGATACACGAAGTGCAACCATGAGCGGCTTGTAGAAAAACTTCTGCACGATAAGGGCATAAACACGTTTCTGCCCGAAATACTGGTTCCCAGCCGGCGCAAGAACCGGAAGATCCTCATCAAACGGCCCCTGTTCAGGAATTATCTCTTCGTCGAGATCAACGAATTACAGGAGAACTGGTTCAAGGTGTTCCGGACACCGGGCCTCGCTCGCATCTGCGGGAACGGCAGACCGATGCCGATACCAAAAGAAGATATCGATTCGATAAGGATCTTTGTCAGCAGTGAGCGTAATATATTCCCTCTGCCTTATCTGCACGTTGGGGCGAAAGTCCAGGTCATATCAGGCCCCTTGGCCGGTGCGATCGGCATATTTGTCAAGGAGGACCATCGAAAACGAAGATTGGCCGTGTCGCTCGAAATGATGGGTCAATCGGTTGTCGTTTCACTGCTCGATGATGAAGTAAAGCCCTTCTGAAGGCAGCACCATACTTCAACCCAAGAATCGTCGCCTGGAAAAGAGAATGACCGTCAGCAAGATGCCGGTCTGACACATCGGACCGGTATCGCGGTCACGTTTTGTCTAATGGTAGACCTTGATCCCAAGCTCCGCGTAGACCTCATCCATGGTCCGCGCGGCAATTTCCTTGGCCCGCCGCCGCCCCTGGGCGAGGACGTGGAGCACGTGTTCCCGGTTGTTGCGTAGTTGCTCCGATCTGCCCTGGATCTGTTCCAGATCGCAGCACATGTTCTCGAGCAGGATTTTCTTGCAGTCAAGGCAACCGATCCCCGCTGTCCGGCACTCGCGGGCACAATAGGCGATATCATCCGGTTTCGAGAATGCCTTGTGCATGGTAAATATATTACACTCATCGGGGTTTCCCGGATCGGTGCGCCGCTTTCTCCGGACATCGGTCACCGCCGTGGACAGTTTCCTCCAGATATCTTCTCTCTTATCGTCAAGATATATGCAATTATCGAGTGATTTACTCATTTTGTTCACGCCGTCAAGACCAAGGATCCTGGACACCGGACCGAGCTTGGCCTGGGGTTCAGGAAAAGTCGGTCTGAACAGCGAATTGAACCTCCTGACAATCTCACGCGTCAGTTCGAGATGGGGCAATTGATCATCGCCGACCGGCACAACTTCGGCTTTGTAGAGCATGATATCCGCCGCCATCAATACTGGATAGTCGAGTAATCCCATATTAGCATAATCAGGGTTCTGCTGCCGCTTCTCCTTGAACGTGGGGACTCTCAGAAGCCACGAAATTGGGGTTATCGTGTTAAGAATCCAGGCCAGTTCCGTGTGCTCAGAGACCGTTGACTGGATCATCAAGATACTCTTCTCTGGATCTATCCCCGCAGCGATATAATCAACCGCGCAGTCGAAAATACTCTCCTGCATCTTGGCGGGATCAAAACGCACGGTCATTGCGTGATAGTCAACAATACCGTACACGCACTCATATTCTTCCTGGAGCGATATCATATTCTGCATGGCGCCGACATAATTCCCGATGTGCAGGCGGCCTGATGGTTGAATGCCGCTGAATACCCGCTTTCTCTGGTTCATGGTTCTATGATAACCGAAAAAACACGCAAGTCAACCACGTTCTTTCCCCGTTCGGCTGCGTATTCTGTGCCGTAAGACCATGCCGTACAACGACGCCATGAAACGTGCTGTGATACGGATGGCGATGCCCACTATTGACAATCATAAGGGCGTCACTATAATAACATATGAGAAGGGCAATATACCTGATCAAGGAGGTACATGAAACGATTAAGTGTCTTGTTTTTACTTGCATGCCTCGCTTCAGGTGCCTGGCAATTCAACAGAGAGCTAACACTATCCAGGATCGGTCAAATCACTGATCTGACGATTGATGAACAAGGGGGGCTCTGGATACTCTCCCCGTCGGCGATCGCAAAGATCGACAGCGAGAACGGCAATCAGGTAATCGCCAAGCAAACGCAGAGTGGACGGGCACTTACCGTCTCGTCTGATAACATTTACTACATCGATAGCAGCAACCGTCTTGTTGCCCAGGCCGTTGACGAGCGCGGAACCGGGATCGTCAGTAATCTGACTTTCTCCAATGCCAGCCAGATGGCAGCCCTGTCGTTCAATAAGGCAACTACGCTCGTTATCCTGGAGCCAGCGGCGATATCCTTCGCCACTCCGGCCGGCATTATGAGCACGCTCAACACGAATGCCGAACGCTTTGCGTTCCTGCCCCATGGGGACTATTCCAGTCGAAGCACCGCTTTCTACACCTTAAGCGGCAACCGGATCTATGTCTGGACCGGCGGCAACTTTCAGAATTCTGGTGACTACAGCAGCCGGTTGATCCACAGTGCTTCTTACGGCATAATCGATTTCTGTGTCGATGGAAACAATAACCTCTATGTGCTATTCACGGATTCGATCACGGTCATCGATCAGGACGGTAAATTGACGGGCAAGATAGGTATCGGCAGTATATCGAGGGGATCAAGAATTATGGCGAATCCGGTGGACAACGGCCTTCTCGTATTCGACCAGGTAACCAGGAACATACAGTTCATATCAGAGATCGGACCCGAGGCGCAGGAACTCATCATATTGAATAAGAACCGCCCGAATCCAGTCGATAATTTCACCGAGATCTCATTCACGATAAACGAACCGCTCTACTTGACGATCACGATCTACAACCTGATCGGCGAACCGGTCAAGCAAATCGCCAGAGACCGCTACCTCAAGGGCACGCATCGCGTGATCTGGAGAGCCGATGACGCGGCCGGGAACCTGGTGCCCAATGGCGTCTATTTCTACCGGCTTGAATCCGACCGCGGCATTGCGATAAAACAACTGATTGTCCTCAGGTAACAGGGCAGCGATCAAATCAGGGCTCCTGTCCCTGAAATACGCAATCTCCCGGCATGAATTGCTCGAAAGGCATGCACGTGTGCTCGTCGGCGTGTCGGGTGGAATCGATAGCCTCACGCTCTTTCATCTGCTCCGCGTGTATAATACCCGCTACCGGACAGGCCGGCAGATAAACGCGGCCTATATCGATCCTTGCTTTCCGCAACAGGATCGCCGTAAAATCCAGGAATTCTTCGTCAAGACCGGCGCGGATCACAGGATCGTGCGCGCCAACAACTACCGGCGCATTACAAAAACACGTAACAAGTGTTATGTATGTGCCCGGGAACGCCACCGGCGGCTGATCGAGGTCGCCGAGGAACTGAACATCTTCCACATTGTCCTGGCTCATCACCGGGATGATGTCGCAGAAACATTGCTCCTCAATATGTTCTATGCCGGAAGGATGTCGACGCTCGTACCCAAACAGCCGGTCCTTCAAGGAAGGTTCTATTACATCCGTCCCATGTATTATCTGAGCAAGGCAGAGATCGCAGCGATCGCCCGGGCATCCGGGCTGACGCCACTCGCTGGAGCCTGTCCATACTACGAAAATTCAAGACGCAAGACGATCCGCACCATTCTCGATCAACTCGGCAAGAAAAACCCCGACATCTATCCTAATATCTTCCACAGCTTCTTCAACATGCGGCGCGACTACGTGCCCTCCTGATCACAACGCAAAGCGTTCCAGTTCGTCGTATATCGGCCCGGTCGGCTTCAGGGTTGATCTGAAGAGCACCACTGAACAAACCTCGAAGGCATCGGTCTGGATCTCCTGCGCGATCGTACTGTCGACGCTGCAGGGTTGCTTCACGCGTCCGATCGTCAGATGGGGATGAAACCTCCCTTCTTTCTCAAAACCGAAGCGCGTCAGTTCTTCGTCCAGGTCCGCAGCCAGCGCACAGACCGCGCTTCCCCCCTGTTTCATGCCGACCCACAAGACCCGTGGATTCCTCGGGCCGGGAAAACAACCTAAACCTCCCAGTACAACGGTGAACGGCTTGTGTCTATGGCATGCGGCCGTGATCGACGGGGTGATCTTCGCTTTCTTCCTCTCATCGATCTCACCCAGAAACTTGAGCGTTATATGGAGGTTCTCGAACGCAACCCACTTGACCGGCAGGTCCTTTCTCGATTCATTCTCGATGAGATCATGGATGAGCAGACGCGCAGACGCGGGCACTTCAATTGCCAGAAAAGCCCTCATCCTATTCCTTACAGACTGTTCAGCATCTCTTTGAGCAAGGCGAATGTCTCTCTGATCGCTGATTTCCGGACCATCTGACGCCGGCCGTTGAATGAATACTTTCTGACGGAGACTTTCTTCTTCGTGGCCATGGCGATGTATACCGTGCCGACCGGCTTGTGCCGTGAACCACCGCCCGGCCCTGCAATACCGGTTATCGCCGCGCCGATATCAGAGCCCGTGATTTTCCTCACGCCCAGAGCCATGGCGCGCGCCGATGCCGCGCTCACCGCGCCGGAACGTCTGATGACCGACGGCGCCACTTTGATGACCGACATCTTTATGGCATCGGAATACGCGATGACGCCGCCCAAAAAATATCGCGAGCTGCCCGGCACGCTCGTGATCGCCGCGCTGAGCATGCCGCCGGTACATGATTCACACACGCTGATCGTCAGCTTCTTCTTAGCCAGCAGTCTACCGGTTGCTACTGCTGCGCGGTCCGCGTCATTACTCACGGCCGCCCTATATGAATATCAGGCCGATGCTCCGGAGCAGAAGCACGATCGCGGTCGTGTACACGGCAGCCAGGAGATCATCGAGCATGATCCCCCAACCGCCCTTCAATCGCTCCAGCATTCTTATCGGCGGCGGTTTTACGATATCGAAGAACCTGAAGAGCAGAAACACGACGGCCAATGGCAGTATTGCCCGGGGCGTGAAGTAGAGCGGCAGCAGCATCGAGGCATACTCGTCAACAACAATGCGGCGGGGGTCTTTGCCCCATTCTCGTGCCAGACTGTCAGACACAGAAATGCCGAGCATGAAGAGCAGTGCGGCAATTGCGATATACACGATCCTAAAGGGTAGGATGAAATACCAGAGGATGATGCTGACCGCGCATGAAAAAGTCCCCGGCGCCACCGGCAAATAACCGATGAACAACCCGGTTGCGATGATTATTCTTAGGTGCTTTGCTATTTTCTCTTCTTGGGAAATCTCTCTTCCCAGATCGATACGATGTTCACCAGAATGAAGATCGACGAATAAGTGCCTATTATGAAACCCACCAGCAGCGCAAATGCAAAGTCTGCGATCACCGAGCCGCCGAAAATCAGAAGCGCAGCGACCGCCAGCAAAGTAGTGCCCATCGTCAATATGGTCCGCGAAAGGGTCTCATTGAGCCCTGTGTTGAGGATAACATTGTGGGGTTCACGGCGCATCTTGGTGAATTTCTCCCGTATGCGGTCGGAAATCACGATCGAGTCGTTTATCGAGTATCCGATTATTGTCAGCAGGGCACCGATCACCACGATCGAGATCTCTCGCTGTGTGACAACAAGAACTCCGATCGTGAAGATCGCGTCATGGACCAAGGCGATCACTGCGGCCACGCCGAAACGGTAATCGAACCTGAACGACACATAGATGAGGACCAAAACCAGAGCGATGATAACCGCCCACATCGTCTTGGCGAGTAATTCCTTGCCGATCTTCGGTTCTACCGTCTCCTCACGCAGGACTTGCCGTTCATTACCCGGGAAATCGGCGTCCAGAACTTCCTTGAGGGCACCCATGAAACCCTCGGGATTCTCACCGGCCACGCGTATGATATGTTCGGTTCTCAGTACACCCAGCGCCTGGATCTGGGCGTTGCCCTTACCCACCTTGGAGAGCGAGTTCCTCAGCGCGGCCGTTGTAACCGGCTGTTCGAATTTAATCTGAACCAGCGCACCGCCCGTGAAGTCGATGCCAAAATTCGGCCCTTTGAAGAGGATCAATAACAGGGAGATCGCAATGATAACCGCCGAGAATATAAAGCCGTACTTCCTCTTGCCGATGAAATCGATATTGGGATTTCGTATTATTTCAATCATTGTCAGATCCTCAGTTTGTGCACATCAAATTTGTAAGTGAAATAGTTGAAGATGACTTTCCCCACGAAGACCGCAGTGAAGAGGTTGCTCAACAACCCCACTGTGAGGGTGAGCGCAAAACCCTTTATCGAACCACTGCCGAATATAAAGAGAATGACACCGATGATTATCGTTGTAATGTTGGAATCGAAGATCGTAACCCAGGCCCTTGCAAAACCCTGGTCGATCGCGGTTCTTGTCGTCTTGCCGATCTTCAACTCTTCCCTGATCCGTTCAAAAATCAGAACATTCGCATCAACTGCCATGCCGATGGTCAGCGCAATGCCGGCGATGCCGGGCATTGTGAGACTACCCCGAAACGCGCTCAAGATCGCCAGCACGAAGAACAGGTTCAACAAGAGCGCTATGTCGGCAACAAATCCCGAAAGCGAGTAGTACACGAGCATGA
The DNA here is from genome assembly GCA_014859085.1 of Caldifarciminota bacterium. Lineage (GTDB taxonomy): Bacteria > Hydrothermota > Tepidihabitantia > SM23-42 > SM23-42 > SM23-42. Next base: position 14,188 of record JACUUY010000015.1, on the reverse strand, counting down.
ACAAGACAACGAGGGCGCTGGCGATCAAAACCGCGCGGACCCCGCTTTCGATCGAATCGCGACCCAGGCTCGGGCCCACTGTTCGCTCCTCGACGATCCGTAACGGCGCAGGCAATGCACCGGCCCTCAAGATTATCGCCAGATCGCGGGCTTCCTCGGCCGTGAAGCGTCCCGTAATGCTCGCCCGGCCCTGCGGGATACGTTCGGTTATCACCGGCGCCGACTGCACGACGCCGTCGAGGACTATGGCCAGCCGTTTGTTTATGTTCCGGCCCGTGACCGTCGCGAATTTCCGCGCGGCTTCCCGCTTAAATTCAAGGGCGATCTCCCACGTACCGACATACTGCAAATTGCTGCTCTGGCTCGGTCCATGACGGGCGTCCCGGATCGCTTCGCCGGTCAATTCAGCCGCTCTTTTCAGCAGGTAGATGCGCCTGACGTCCCGGCCGGCATGCTTCTCGCGCGCCCCAAAGGCAAACTCCACGTCCTCCGGTATGACCGGGCGGGATTGAGCGATCAAGGCCATAACCGAATCTTCGTCACGGACATCAAAACCAGGATCACGATCGACGCCGATTATGTACGAACTGAAAGGCTGATCAAAACCCAGCGTGTCCGTTCCCTGCAGATATTGATCGATCTTCTCAATTATCTCGGTCATGCGATCATCTTCGCAGATCCGGAATTCAAGGTGGGCCACTTTCTTGATCAACTCTACTGCCCGTTCCCGATCAACGCCCGGTAACTGGATTAAGATCCGGCCGCCGGACTGCTTCTCGATCACCGGCTCATATACCCCGAACTCGTCAACACGATTCCGGATGATCTCATAGGCGCGGTCGCGCAGATCATCCGGCTTTTCCGCGAGGCCGGCCGTGTCAACCTCGAGCACGACATGCATGCCGCCCCGCAGGTCCAGACCAAGGTGTATCGCCTGCTTGGAGAGTTCGACCTTGGTCGCCTCCGGCAGATCGGTGCCGGTATACAGCCGGATCGTCGGAATGATCGCGTAGATCCCCAGAACAACCGCGATGATCACTACGCCAATCCTCAAACCGATATGTCTCATCTTGCTCCTTTTATGATCTCTATCATCTCACTGACCGCCTGCCGGATCCCGACGAATAGCGCGCGTGAAACGATCGCGTAACCGATCGAGTAACCGGTGATCTCCGGAATGTTGAGCAACGGCAGTATGTTCTTATAATCAATGCCGTGTCCGGCATGGACGGTGAGCCGTTCCCGCCGCGCCGCCTTGGCCGCGCGCGCGATCCTTATGATCTCGTCCCTCACAAACTTGGCTTTCGTATAAGCATTGGTGTTGATCTCAACGTAGGCGGCGCCGATCCTCAGCGCTTCCTTCATCTGGTCCATGTCCGGGTCAATGAATATGCCGACCCGTATCCCGTTGCTCTTCAACCCCGACATGTACTGCGCAAGGTCCTGCGGCGCCTTCAACAGGTCCAAACCGCCCTGCGTCGTCACCTCGCCCGGTGCTTCAGGAACCAGCGTGACGCGGTCGGGCTTCACCTCGGCCGCAATGCGCGCCATTTCCTCGGTGGCCGCCATCTCCAGATTCAAGTCGGTCTTGACGATCAGCCGGAGCGCCTTCAAATCGCGCTCCTGTATGTGCCGCCGGTCACCGCGCAGGTGCACCGTGATCCCGTCGGCACCACCCAGCAGGACCTCGACCGCGGCGTGCGCCGGATCGGGAACATCCTCTTGCCGTGCCTGCCTGACCGTTGCTACATGGTCGATATTGACCGAAAGTATCATGAACAATTATATCCATCCTTTGCCGCCCTGTCAACGGCATCCTGTCTAGCGGCATCGGCAAAACGCAACATCCAACCTGCAGACTTTTGTTGACTTTTGCCCAAGGCGTGATCTGGTTCGCGCAACACCAGACTATCTGTCATGGTCCGGCCGGATACTATTATCTCAGATTCTGTATCCTGTATCATGCATCTTGCATCGTGAATCTACATGAATGGTTTGGGATTTGTGATGTGCCCTTCGGCCAGGTGGTTGGAATATACTGCAACGGCCGCTGTATTATAGGGTAAAGGAGGCAGACATGAAAGCGCTTCACACGGTTATACTCATGGTCCTGGCATTGAATACCAGCGCCGGTGAACCGGGAATGATAAGTCAATTTTTCGGCCGGTTGAAGATCGGCCAGCCGAGCTCCTACAAGAACCTCTTAATATTCCCGCTCATGGCCCAACCGGCAAAGAACATTGATCTTGTCACGCTCGACGAGGCAATGGACCGGAACTGGCTGAAGATCAGGGAGATCGGGTCCGGAGAAATCAATCATGTTGAGCTTAAAAACAGCGGACCCAGCATGATATTCATGATGACCGGCGAGATGCTGTCGGGCGCAAAGCAGGACCGGATGCTCGGCCAAGACCTCCTGGTCCCGGCAAAGAGCGGATGGCTGCGGGTCCCTGTTTTCTGCGTTGAACACGGCCGGTGGGTATCTTCGTCAGCGACATTCAAGTCCTCGCGTGAAGTCGCACCCAGCGAATTGAGACAGCGCGCGCGGATCACCGAAGACCAGTCAGAGGTCTGGGACGCCATAGCATCGAGCCAGCAGAAGCTGGGCATAGCCTCGGGCACGAGCACGGTCCATGCGAACTATGAGGACGAAGGGGTCAAGAAAGAACTGGCATCTTATACAGGACATTTTGGCCGGCTCCCTCGACTAAATCCAAACACGGTCGGCGTGGTGGTTGCAACGGGCGATCGCATCCTCTGCGTCGACATTTTTGCCGACAACGGCCTCCTGATGAAGGTCTGGAGCAAATTGCTCAGGTCATACGCGATGGACGCGATCACTCAAACGAAAGCAGCGGTCAACAGATCGGACATCAAGGAGCTCATGCAGGCGCTGAGCAAGGCAACGCACGTATCACTGAGCACCCCGGGTGCGGGTGATCTCTACCGGATCGAGACACCCTTTGGCCGGGGCAGCGCGCTCCTCCACAACAGCCGTCTCGTGCATCTTGATTTTTTCGTCGATGACCTGAGCGACAACGACGGTCCCCAATGGCGGCTCGATCGGCGGCGTGACGAGCGGCTGAACGAATGAACAGCGGCCGCGAACACCCCGGCCAATTGGTGGTTGACAGGCCGGTCAAATTGTGTATAATAATGTGATCGCGGGGTGGAGCAGCGGTAGCTCATTGGGCTCATAACCCAAAGGTCGCTGGTTCGAATCCAGCCCCCGCTATAACAACGGGCGGAGAATGGCAATTCTCCGCCCAAATCCTAAATCCGAAGCACGAAATCCTAGACAAATCCGAATTACCAAAATTCCAAACAACAAACAAATGGTTTTGAGCATTGAAATTTGGAATTTCGATATTGTTTCGGATTTCGGATTTAGAATTTAGGATTTGAGCTTTGACGGCACTTGTGCCGTCAAAGCTGCGTGTATGCCACGAGTATCTTGGTGATGCCCGCGATCGCCGCGGTCTCGCTGCGCAGGCGTGTCGGTCCAAGGTTCAGGGGCTCGACCCCACGTTCTGCGAGGTAATCCATCTCGGATCCGGAGAAGCCTCCTTCCGGGCCAACCAGCAGAAGGATGCTCTGTCCGCCCGGCGCCAGGGTCTTATGACCGGCCGGGTCGGCAACGAACATGCGGTCATAGCCAAAATCACCCGTGAACAGTGCGGTGATGTTCTTCAAACAGACAACCTCTGGCAGGTAGTATTGCCGTGACTGGACCATGGCATTTGCCGCGATCTTTTTCAGGCGCTTGACCTTCTGACGGCCTATGTTCTTCACGACCGAACGGCTCGATGAAAAAAGAAGAAACCGGTTGACACCGAGCTCGGTCCCCTTCTCGATGATCGTATCGTTGCGCAGACCCTTGACCGGCACAAAACCCAGGGTGAGCCGGAGGATTGCTTCCGCCGCCATCTGCTCTTCGTGAATTATCATCCCCGTCATCGCAGACCGCTCCACGCTGGCTATCTCGGCAATGCACCGGCGGCCCCGGCCGTCGGTCAGGCATATCTGCTCGCCCGGTCTGTACCTCAAGACCGTTCTTATATGGCGGAGTTCGTCCCCCCTGATGATGACTTCTTTTCCTCTGAAGTGGGATTCCGGCAGGTAGAATATGTTGTGGTCTTTCTTTTTCAACCGCGCCTGGGTCTTGGCTTTGGCTCGCCCTCGTAACTCTTCAGTTCGTCGATGATCTTGCCCAGGTTCTTATCGGTAGATTCGAGGGGCAGGAGATCCAGTTCTACATAAAGATCGCCATACCCGCCGTCTGGTCTGGGCATGCCCTTCGCCTTCAACCGTACCACCTCGGGCGCGCTGCTGCCTTTCTTTATCTTAACCCGCTCACGCTGTCCGTTGAGGCCGGGGATCTCAATGGAACCGCCGCTGATCAGCCTGGAATACGGAGTCAGCATCCGGATATAAAGATCATACCCCTGGCGCTCGAAATATTCATGCGGCTTCTCCTCGAATTGTACAATGATGTTGCCGTTCCCGCCCTGGCCGTAGTGTCCCTCACCGCGCAGCACTATATACTGGCCATGCGCCACGCCGCGCGGCGTTCTTATCTCGATCGTCCGGCTGACCCGTGTGCGACCCGACCCGCTGCATTTCTGGCAGGGTGTCTTCACGGTCTGACCTGACCCCGTGCATGCCGGGCACGTGTTGACGCTGGTAAACGTACCGAAGAAACTACGCGACTGCGTTCTTATCTGGCCATGGCCGCCGCACTGTCTGCATGTGGTCAAATCCGTGCCTCCCTTGCCACCGCATACATTGCATTTTTCAAACCGGTTTATCTTGAACTGCTTTTTGGCTGAGTTGGCGATCTCTTCCAAGGTGACCTTCAGGATCACATGGATATCACCGCCTTTACGCTGCCGCTGGCCTGACCTGCGTCCGGACATACCAAAAAGGTCTCCGAAACCTGAACCGCCAAGGAGATTGCCGAGTATGTCCTGAAGGTCGTCGTAATGCGTGAAGTCATCCCAGCTGAACCCACCGCCCTTGAAGGTTTGCGCCACGCCGTCATGTCCGTACTGGTCGTATAGCTGCCGCTTCTGCGGGTCCATGAGAACTTCATAGGCCTCAGAGACCTCCCGGAATTTTTCCTCGGCCTCTTTCTTGTTCGTCGGGTTCATGTCCGGGTGGCATTGCTTCGCCTTATCGCGGTACGCCCGCTTGACCTCATCCGGACCGGCCCCTTTGGTTAAACCCAGGACTTCGTAGTAATCTCTCTTCATCCTATTCTTGCTCTATTCTGAGGACACGACCTTGAGCGGAATTCAGTGAAAATGAACATACAGGGATACTACATCAACTCCCCTTATCCGCCTCATCATCAACGACCCGGTAATCACCCTCAGCTTCCGCTCCGGTCTCCTGGGGACCGGCCTGCGGTCCGCCCTGATCCGGGGCTGGACCCGGTTCCGGTCCTGATTGCGGTTGCTGGGCTTTAGCCGCTTCCTTGTACACGGCCTCGGACAATTTGTAGACCGACTGCTGCAGGTCGTCTATCGCCCGTTTGATCCCTCCTACATCATTCGTGTCTTTCAGCGTCTTGAGCTCCTCAACTTTCTTACCGATCTCGCTCCGGTCCTCGAATGAAATCTTGTCGCCGTAATCCTTCAGTGTCTTCTCGACCGAGTGTATCACATTGTCCGCGTTATTGCGCGCGTCGATCAGCTCTTTCTGGGTGCGGTCTTCAGCGGCGTGCTCTTCGGATTCTTTGATCATTTGGTCGACTTCATCCTTGGACAAGCCGCTCGATGCCGTGATCCTTATCTTTTGCTCCTTGCCGGTCCCCATATCCTTTGCCGAAACGTGCAGTATCCCATCGGCGTCAATATCAAACGTCACCTCGACCTGAGGGATACCCCTCGGAGCCGGTGGAATGCCGTAGAGATCGAATTTACCGAGGGTCCGGTTGTGACCAGCCATCGGCCGCTCACCCTGCAGGACATGAACCGTCACCGCGGTCTGATTATCTTCCGCCGTGGTGAATATCTGGGATTTCTTCGTGGGGATCGTCGTGTTACGGGGAATGATCCCGGTCATCACCCCGCCGAGTGTTTCAATACCCAGGGTCAGCGGCGTCACATCGAGCAGCAGAATATCCTTCTTCTCGCCGCCCAGCACCGCGCCCTGCACCGCGGCGCCGATCGCCACGACCTCGTCTGGATTGATGCCCTTGTGCGGTTCCTTATTGAAGAAGTTCTTCACCACCTGCTGGACTTTGGGCATCCGGGTCTGACCGCCGACAAGGATGACTTCGTTGATGTCGGTGGGCGTCAATTTGGCATCGGCGAGTGCCTGTTTGCACGGCGGGATCGAACGCTGGATCAGATCTTCGACGAGCGATTCGAGCTTTGCCCGGGTCAGACGCATCTCCAGATGCAACGGCGTTTTGTCCTTGTCCGAGGCGATGAACGGAAGGCTTATCGTCGTCTCCATCACGCTTGACAGCTCGGTCTTCGCCTTCTCAGACGCTTCCTTCAAACGCTGCAGGGCAGTGAGATCCTTGCGCACGTCAATATTGTGCTGCTTCATGAATTCTTCGGCAATGTAATTGATGATCCTCTCATCAAGATCATCGCCGCCAAGATGGGTGTCGCCGTTCGTCGATTTCACCTCGAATACACCATCCCCGATCTCAAGGATCGATATATCGAATGTGCCGCCACCAAAATCATATATTGCTATTTTCTCGTTCTTTTTCTTATCCAACCCGTAAGCCAGCGAAGAAGCAGTCGGCTCGTTTATGATCCGCATGACCTCAAGCCCGGCAATACGACCCGCATCCTTCGTTGCCTGACGCTGTGAATCGTTGAAGTATGCCGGGACCGTGATCACCGCCTGTGTCACCTTCTCGCCCAGGTAGGACTCGGCCGCCTGTCTCAGATAGTGTAAGATCATCGCCGAGATCTCGGGCGGCGAATACCGCTTACCCGATGCCTCGACCCAGGCATCACCATTCTCATGCTCCACCACCTTGAATGGAAAACGCGCGGTCTCGCTCGTGACCTCGGCATATCGACGTCCCATGAAACGTTTTATCGAATATACCGTGTTCTCTGGATTGGTAATCGCCTGCCGCTTGGCAAGCGGACCGACGAGTCGCTCGCCAGATTTTGTGAACGCGACAACTGAAGGCGTTGTCCTGCCGCCTTCCGGATTGGGAATGATGACTGGTTGACTTCCCTCCATCACTGACACGACTGAATTCGTTGTTCCTAAATCAATCCCGATTATCTTCGACATCTTTGTTACCTCCTTCGTCCTGTTTCGAGACCAGCACTTTTGCCGGCTTGATTATCCGGTCACGAATTACATAACCCTTGCTTACTTCTTCGACCACGGTATTTTCGGGTTTATCATCGCTGACAACCGTCGCCACCGCTTCATGCCGCGCCGGGTCGAAAATTTCGCCGAGGCTCGAGAATTCTTCAAGACCCATCGACCGTAGCGTGTCCCTCAACTGCCGGTATATCATCTCAACGCCCTGCGCATAGTTTTCAGTATTGCTATCCGTGCTCACGTCGTTGACCGCACGGTCAAAGCTATCGAGCACCGGAATGATCTTTCTGAAGAATTCTACCTGGGAATACTGGCGCATATTCTCATACTCCCTCTCCATACGCTTCCGGTAGTTATCCAGATCAGCTAGCGCCCGCAAATACCGGTCCTTAAATGTCTTTATTTCCTCATCCTTCTTGACGACTTCCTCTTTCAACCTCGTTACTGGGCCTTTCTTCTCCATCAACGGTCTCCTCAACAGAGTGCTGCTATTTTTCGAAATTTAGACAATATGATGACCTGCCAGGTTTACCCAACCTGCCAACCCTGCCGGGCGGCACGGCCGACCCGGGGTCATCTGCCGGCAAGCAACCGGTCAGCCAAAACCTCGGGCAACCCCTCGACTAGGATCTTCTGCTGGGCAAGAGGTACGTTGTAGTCGAGCCTGATGATCTCGATGCTGTTGTTATTACCGTCATATATCGCATAACTGGCGCGGGGATCCATGTCCCTGGGCTGGCCGACGCTCCCCACATTGACAATATACCGGCGCTTTGCGACGATCGGAAAGGGGTTATCGCGCACGAGATCACAATACCCGTTATCATCCTGGTATACGGCAACCGGGACATGGGAATGGCCGATGAAACAGATCTTCTGGTCGAAGTGGTTGAATTCCTTCTCGAAATCCTCCAGGCTGAGGAGATACCCCCATTTCATCGGATTCAACGGCGTCGCGTGCACGAGGAGCAGATTATCGACCTGTTGCGCGAGTTCGAGGCCCTTCAGTTTCTTCGCGCCGTCGCTGCTGAGCTTTTCCTTGGTCCACTTGATCGCCTCGGCGGCAACAGGATTGAAGGACGCTATATCGGTCTTGTCGATCGCCGCCCAGTCATGATTGCCGGCCACGGTAAGTTTCGACTCCTTCAGGCAGAGATCAATGCATTCATTGGGATTTGCCCCGTAACCGACCATGTCGCCGAGGCAGAATATGCTCTTGAGACGCCGTTTCTTTATATCCTTGAGCACGACGAGCAATGCCTCCAGATTTGCGTGGACGTCACTTATTATTGCTGCCTTCATGGTTCTTCCTTATTGCATCAAGAACACCATTTATGAATCTGGCTGAATCGCCGCCTCCGTACTTCTTGCCGATCTCGATCGCTTCATTGATCGATATTTGAGGTGGTATGTCATCGAAATAGAACAACTCGCATGCACCGATCCGCAGGATTATTTTGTCGACGACTGAAATCCGGTCATACTGCCAGTTCTCAAGCACTTCCACGATCTTTTCGTCTATCAGATTGAGGTTCTCGACCGTCCGCTCAACCAGTAACTGCGAGAAATCCCTGTCGTTCTGCTCGTACCGTTTGGACTGTAGCACGCTCTCCACCACGGCCGGCAGGTCAGAGTCCCCTTCTTCGTAACGGTACAATATCTTCAAAGCAAGTTCGCGCGCCAATCTCCGGCTCATCTACTTGATCTGCGAATAGAGGTCGGCAAGTTCCAGCGCGGTCAGTGCTGCATCCCAACCTTTGTTGCCCTTCTTTGTTCCGGCCCGCTCGATCGCCTGCTCAGTACTGTCCGCGGTGATTATGCCGTAGACCACGGCCGGACCGGACTCAAGGTTGAGGGCCGCAATGCCCTTTGTGACTTCGCTCGCAATGTGGTCAAAATGCGGGGTATCCCCCCGGATCACGGTTCCCAGACAGATCACGCCATCGCACTTGTCATTGCGTATCCGGCGCGCAACACCGGGTATTTCGAAACTGCCCGGCGTCCAGTAAACGCTGATGTCCTTGGGACTTACCGCATGGCGGACCAGACAATCGATCGCGCCATCCAGCAGTCGCTGGGAAATGAACTCATTGAAACGCGCGACAACGATTGCGAACTTCCTGCCCTGGCCGATTAGATTACCCTTGATTTCCTGCATTTTTCCTCCTCAGACACTTCTGCCTCTTGCGCTCAGTCCTTTCCGTACTCTCGAATATCGAATCCGGTATCAGATGCCCTAGTTTGTATCGCTTTGCCCATAAATAGCGGAAATTGCCGCTGTGCACGGCATAGATCGGCACCTGCGCCGCAACGGTAAGACCATAACCTTCCAAACCTATTATCTTCTTTGGATTGTTGGTCAACAACACCACCGAGGAAAGACCCAGATCGACAAGGATCTGAGCGCCGATACCATAATCCCGCAGGTCGGCCGGAAACCCGAGGGCCAGATTGGCCTCGACCGTGTCGAGACCTTTATCCTGCAGATTGTAAGCCCTGAGCTTGTTCACGAGCCCAATGCCCCGGCCCTCCTGGCGCATATAGAGAAATACCCCCCGCTTCTGCTTGGCAATGAGCTTCAGGGCCTTTTCCATCTGGTCACCGCAATCGCAACGCAATGAACGGAAGACGTCGCCGGTCAGGCACTGTGAATGAACGCGCACGTAGACTTTTTTCTTGCCCTTGACATCGCCCAGGACCAGCGCGATATGGTGCTCCTGGTTCATCTTATCTTCGTACAAAATGAGGGAGAATTCACCGTATTTCGTGGGCAGCTCGGTTTGGAGAACACGCTCGACGAATTTTTCCTTTTTCTGGCGGTATTTGATCAAATCCTCAATGCTGATGATCTTGAAGTTGAAGCGCCGCGCGAGTCTCTTCAGGGCAGGCATCCTCGCCATGCGGCCATCATGGTCCAGTATCTCACATAGCACGCCGGCCGGATACAATCCGGCAAGCCGGGCCAGGTCGACGCTCGCCTCGGTGTGCCCGGCGCGCCTCAGCACGCCGCCTTCGGCCGCCCGGAGCGGAAAGATGTGGCCGGGCCGGGCCAGGTCGTTGGGCGTCGTCCGGTTGTCAACGAGCAGCTTGATAGTCGTTGCTCGGTCAAACGCCGAGCTGCCGGTTGTCGCGCCCCTTCTCGCATCAACGCTCACCGTGAACTGAGTGCCGTGCAGGGCAGTTATCTCGTCAACCATGATCGGGATATCGAGTTCCTTGCACCGGTCGGGCAATAGGGTCGCGCAGATCAGGCCGCGGCCGTTCTGCGCCATGAAGTTTATCAACCGGGGTGTTATCTTGCTCGCTGCAACAACAAAATCGCCCTCGTTTTCGCGACTTTCGTCGTCGACCACGATCACCATTTTGCCTTTCTTTATGTCCCTGATCGCATCCTCAATGCGGGCTAACATAGAGAATATTCTATTGAAATTCGCAATGAAGTCAAGAAATACCTGTTATCCTTACCCCTTCTTTTCCTCGGCGTGGTGCTTGATGACCCGGGCCTGGGCTATGTAAATGACGTCTTCGCAGATATTCGTTGATAAATCGGCGATCCGCTCCAGATTCTTGGCGACGAGCATGTACTGAATTGCCGAGCCTATCTTCTCGGGCTCTTCGAGCATATGCGTCAACAGGATACGTATCGTCTCATTGCGCATCCCATCAACTATGCTGTCGCGCTCGCAGACCCTCTGAGCCCGCGCCGCGTCATTGTGAATGAAGCTCTCAACGCTCTCGCGCAGCATTTCTATCACTATCTCGGCCATTGCCCAGATATTCATGATCTGACCGATATCCTGAGATTCTTTGACGTACTGAACCGTTTCCGCGATGTTGACCGCGTGGTCCCCCATTCGCTCCAGATCATTGTTCATTTTGATCGTGCCGATCAGGAACCGCAGATCTGAGCCGACTGGCTGGTGGCGTGCGATCAATTCAATGCACATATCCTCGATCGCGATCTCAAGTTCGTCGATCCTGCGGTCAATACCACAGATCTCGCTGGCCATTTCAGCGTTCCGCTTCTTCAGTGCAGCGAGCGATTTGGCTATCGACTCCTCCACGAGCGCCGCCATGTCCACGATCTTCCTTCGCACATGCAATAGTTCTTCGTCAAAATGCCGGTCCATTTAAACCTCCTTCCGTGCTCAGCCAAAACGGCCGCTGATGTAATCGAATGTCCGCCGGTCCCTCGGATTAGTGAAAATCATCTTGGCTGTGCCGAATTCGACTAATTCACCGAGCAGCATGAAACCGACCTCATCAGCGATGCGCGCTGCCTGCTGCATGTTGTGTGTCACGATAATGATCGTATATTTCTTCTTCAACTCGATCATCAACTCCTCGATCTTACCCGTGGCAATTGGGTCCAGGGCAGAACACGGTTCATCCATCAAGAGAATCTCCGGTTCAACCGCGAGCAGGCGCGCAATACAAAGCCGTTGCTGTTTCTCTGCCGACAATCCCAATGCCGGACTGTCTAACTTATCCTGCAAATCGGCGAACAGATCGACCGCGCTCAGGGAACGCTCAACGATCTCGCTGAGTGTCTTTTTGTCACTGATGCTCCAAACGCGCGGGCCGTAGGCAATATTGTCGAATATCGAAAGCGGAAAAGCGTTCGGCCGCTGGAAGACCATGCCCACCCTTTTCCTCAACTGGATCAGGTCGTGCATCGGTGAATAGATATCTTCGCCGTCGATCAAGACGCTCCCGGTGATCCCCACGCCCTCGATCAGATCGTTCATGCGGTTGAAAACGCGTAGTAATGTCGACTTACCGCAACCCGACGACCCGATAATCCCGGTTATGATGTTGCGCTGGATATTGACATTCACGTTCTGCAGGGCCTGGAATTTGTGATAGTAGAGATTGAGATTCGCCGTGCGAATGATCATCCGAATTTCCCCCGTATGTAATCGTCGGTTCTCTGGTCTGAGGGGCTGGTGAAGAGCCGCTGCGTCTTTCCGATCTCAATCATATCGCCCAGCAGGAAGAACGCCGTCCGGTCAGAAACCCGCGCCGCCTGCTTTGTATTGTTCGTGACGAGGATGAAAGTGTATTCCTTTTTGAGCTCGAGCATCGTCGCCTCGATCTTCGCCGTCGATATCGGATCGAGCCCGGAACACGGCTCGTCCATCATGATCACCTCGGGCTGCATGGCCAGCGTCCGGGCGATGCACAACCTCTGCTGCTGGCCGCCGGACAGCCGCGCGGCGGATTCGTCGAGGCGATCCTTGACTTCATCCCAGAGATTGGCTGATCTCAGGGCACCTTGAACCAGCTCGCCGGCCGCTGTCTTGCTAAGCCGGCGCTGGAGTTTTGGTCCGTACGACAGGTTCTTGCGGATCGACCCGGGCAGAACGATCGGCGTCGCAAAGATGATCCCGACCCGGCGCCTTAACACGTTAATGGGCAACTTGAATATACTCGCATCGTCCAGGAGCACCTCACCCGTAACCCGCGCATGCTCGATCTCGTACAGACGGTTCAGGACCCGGAGTAGAGAACTCTTGCCCGAATTCGCCGGCCCGATGACCGCCAGTATCTCGCCGCTCTTCACGTCAAGATCGATACCCTTGAGCGCCTGGACAGACCCGTAATACAAGTTCAACTGCCGGATGCTGATCTTGACCATCAGTAGTACCGGGCAATGAAGCGATGCATCAGGCGATACGCGATGAAATTGATCGTCAGGATAATTATGATCAGGACCGCGGCCGTGCCGTACGCCTTGTCCATCGAAATACCCTCGCGGGCGAGGATGTAGAAGTGAACGGCCAGGGTGCGGGTCGAGGAGAAGACCGAAGTGGGCATGCCCAATGATGAGCCAGCCGTGAATATCACAGCCGCGGTTTCGCCCACGGCGCGGCCGATCCCCAGGATGATGCCGGTCAAAATGCCGGGCAATGCGGTCGGCAACACGACGCGCAGGATCGTGTCCAACTTGCCGCCGCCGAGCGAATAGCTGATCTCGCGATACGAATGGGGCACGGACTTGATCGCCTCCTCCGAGGTTCTAATGATCGTGGGCAGGATCATAACCGCCAGGGTCAAACCTCCAGAGAGGATACTCCAGCCGAGATGCATTTTGATCACAAAGAAGATGAAGCCGAACAGACCGAAGATGATCGAAGGCACGCCGGCAAGACAGTCCGCGCCAAAACTGATGAGCCGGCGGACCGGCCCGGTGTGCGTGTACTCGACAAGGTAGACCGCGCTGCCCACGCCCAGCGGAGTGGCGATGATCGTGGCGACGAGCGTGATGAAGACCGTACCCACAATAGAAGGCAGGATGCCACCCTCTTTTCCCATTTCCCTTGTCTTACCGGTAAGAAATTCGAGGGATATCTGGCCGACTCCGTTTTTCAGCACGTAGAATATTATGAAGAATAACACGATGACCATAACCGCGGTCATCAACAGCAGCACCGCGTGAGCGATTATCTGGCTGGTCCGCGGTCCGATGCGAAAGGTCATTTCCTGCCCGTGATCCGGATCGCGATCACATTGAGCACGATGATGATCAGGAAGAGAATTGAACCGCACGCAAAGAGCGCGGCCCGATGGTCGCCCGCCGCATAACCCAATTCCAGAGCGATCGTCGCGGTGAGGGTTCGCACCGAATCGAGTATCGAGCCGGGTATTTTCAGGGCATTGCCCGCGATCATGATCACCGCCATGGTCTCGCCGATGGCCCGTCCCATGCCCAGTATTATACCCGCAACAATCCCGGAACGCGCGGCCGGGAGCAAGAGCATGACAACGGTCTGCCATTTTGTCGCACCGACCGCGAATGAACCCTCGCGATAGGTATTGGGAACCGCAAGCAGTGCATCGTACGAAATGCTGACGATCGTGGGCAGGATCATGATCCCCAGGA
>JACUUY010000132.1 GCA_014859085.1 Caldifarciminota bacterium | reverse complement strand
TATCGAGATCAGACCGAGATCCGCGCCGAACAGAATACCCCGCTTTGCCGCCGTGTTCGGCACGTTCATCAACCATTCCACCAGAGCCGGGAACCCCGGCCAGATGAAGTAGCCGATCGGCACGCGGCCGATCATAACGATCACCGCCGCGATCAAGAGCAGGGTCGCTTCAGGTGTCCGGGCGCGGAAAGCGCGGAAGGCAGCCGAAGCAACGAAGAAAGCGAGCAGGGAGAACATCGTGGCGCCCAGCGGGATCTGCATGTGCTCAAACAAATAGCCAAAGACCCCGCCCTCTGGCCCGCCGATGAACCCGGCCGCCATCATCAAAACAAGGAATACAAGAAGGATGATGCTGTACGGCCAGTCACTCAACCTGCGCTGTATCTTGCTCAAGTTCACCTTGACGATATTAAAAATGCCGATGAAGACAAAAAACGCGATAACGCCGGTATACCATGTCTCAAGAGTCTGTGATGCGTCCTGAAAACCGCGCAGCGGAATGAAGAACGCCACGATCACGAAGAACCCAAAGACGAAAACGACGATCAGCGGAAGCGTCTGTTTCATTGCTGCACCGTGCTCAGCAGACTATAGATAACATCCAAACCCACAATACGTTCCATGACGCCAAGTAGTATCACGATCACGAAGATCAGCTTGCCGACATCCTGGCCCTTCAGCGAACCGAGCTGGACCGGTTCCTGCGATAGATAGGCACTTGCCGCGTACAATTCCTCACCGATCAGCGTATAGTCGCATGCCGCGACAAAGAACGGCAGCTGGTCCGGCAGCGCGGTCCCGGCGATCTGTATCGCGCCGGTCGAAAAGCCCGTTTCGGCGAGGATCAATGACTCGGCGTAGAACTTGCCGAGATAGAAATTCGTGGCTGGCTTCTCGCGCACCATAATGCCATCGACCGCTGACACATAACCGAATTGATCGTCGGTTAGATAGCGGATATTGTCAACGTTGTACCAGTCGGGACGGCCCACGCGGATCGCCGCTTCCTTCACGACCTGCTGGGCCATGGTCATGACCATCGCCTTGCTCGTCGGCACATACAGAATGGTACCGTACTCGGCGGTCTTCTCGGCGACGCGGCCGAGAATACTCATTGCGGCGATCGTCTCCGGCTCGTCGATATCCATGATACCCGGCACATAGAGCACGGGCTTGCCCATTTCCGTCGCCCGGCCGATCGCCTCTTCCATCGCCGTGATGCCGGGTATCTTCCTTATGTATAGCTTCTCTCCGCGGCGCGCCCGCGTAATGTAGTATATGATCGCAAGGAAAAGCACGATGATACAGAGGGCGATATTGATCCGCGAGGTGTTGAATATGTGCGCGACCGCCCTGACCGGTCCGACCACGCCGGACCGTGATTCACCTTCCGCGCCATGCGCCTTGATCCAGTAATAGTATTCCTGGCCGCGGACCACCTGCGTGTCGCGGTAGGTCGTGCGGTCGGCCCTGAGTTCGCCGATCATTTCGAACGCGCCATCGATGGCGAGACCGCGGAACACCTCGTATGAATCAATTAGAATATCAGACTGCCACTCCAGTGTGATGCTTGAACCGTCATCGTTTGGTGTATCATAAGCTTCTAATGTGATCTGGTTGGCGAACACCAACGCGATTAAAAGCATTAGCTATGATAATCATATCTGCACCGTTGTCAAGAAATATTTTCCCCGCCGGCGGATCAAGATACGGCCGGGGCCACTTGACACGTCGCTTTAAACGGGCTACACTATGGACGGTTAACATCGGCATGGTCTAACGTTGTCGGTGACGTTTATTGTGCCGACTGACGCTGCCGTATGACGACACGGGCTGCGATGCCGTCCAACGTCGGACGATCTTTACAGGGAGGTTTGATGGAATATTTCTTCACCGATGAGGAAAAGCAGCTCAAAGAAAAGGCGCGTGCCGCCGCCGAGACCCTGGTCAGGCCAGCATGCTCAGAACTTGATGAAAAAGCGGAATTCCCGATGCAGATCGTCAAGAAGATGGGCCGGCTGGGGCTATTGAAGATCTTCATACCGACCGAATATGGCGGCAGTGGGGCCAGGGTCATGGACATGTGCATCGCCTGCGAAGAAGTATCGAGGGTATGCGCCGGCGTCGCGACCGCCTATGCGGTCAATGCCCTGGGGTCGGGGCCGATCGTTTATTTCGCGAACGAAAACCAGAAGAAAAAGTACCTGCCTGGTATCGCCAGCGGCGACTTGCTTTGCGCCTTCGGCCTGACCGAAGCCCAGGCCGGCAGTGACGTGGCGAATCTGCAGACCACGGCCCGCCGGGAAAACGAATATTACATTTTGAACGGTGTTAAGCAATTCATCTCCAGCGGCAGTGTCTCCGATGTCTATGTGGTGCTGGCTTCGACCGACAAGTCAAGAGGCGCGCGCGGCATATCGGCGTTCATCGTCGAAAAAGATACGCCCGGCTTCTCTTTTGGCAAGAAGGAAAACAAGCTCGGCATTCGCGCTTCGATCACGACCGAACTTGTATTTGAGGAGTGCCGCGTGCCCGCGGAAAATCTCATGGGCAAAGAAGGCATGGGCTTCATATATACGATGCGCAATTTCGACCGGGCACGGCCCGGGGTCGGGGCCATCGCTCTGGGCATTGCCCAGGGGGCGTATGAGACAGCCCTCGAGTTCGCTTACGACCATGACCTGCTCGGCAATCAGTATATCCAGCGGGTCATTGCCGATATGGCCGCCGAAGTGGAGGCAGCGCGCGCGCTGATCTACGCCTCAGCGCGAATGATCGACGCCGGGGCCCGGAATTTCACAAAGGAAGCATCTTTTGCCAAACTCTTTCCGTCGGATATCGCCGTGAAGGTCACCTGCGCTGCGATCGAACTCATGGGCCCGCACGCTCTGCTGACTGAACAACGGGTCGAGAAAATGCTCCGTGACGCCAAGATCACACAGATCTACGAAGGCACGAATCAGATACAGCGCGCCCAGATCGCAATCGAGCTGACCAGGGAACTGGGAACCAAAGACAAGGCTCAGAAGGTATGACCGGCAGGAACGATGCCGACCAGATCAAGGAGGATCAGTAAATGAAACTTAGCCAGGAATGTATTCTCTTGCAGCGCGAGTTGAGGAAATTTGCCCAGCAGACGCTCGCCGACAAAGTCGACGAACTCGACAAGTCCTGCCGCTTTCCGCTGGAGGATATCAAAGACCTCGCCAACATGGGGATGCTCGGCGCGATCATTCCCGAGACCTATGGGGGCGCCGCCATGGACGCGACCGGCTTGACCGTGGTGCTCGAGGAACTGAGCAAGGTATGTGCTTCCACGGCATTCGTGATCGCCAGCCACAACGCATTCTTCGTCTATCCGGTGCTCAAGTTCGGCCGCGAAGAGATGAAGAAAAGGTACCTGCCCGGCGCCACGCGCGGTGAGTTCATCGGCGGCTATGCACTGCACCGGACAAACGAATTGAGCCTCGTCGACGCGGCGGATGGGCCCTGTATCAGCGGCCGGAATCCCTTTGTTCTCAATGCCGCGGCCGACGGCCCGCTTGTTGTTGCGCTGCCCGAAGGCGAAGCCAACAATTCAACCGTCTATGTCCTGGACAAAGGCACGCCCGGCTGCCGATCGGGCAGGCCAGGCAGCACGATCGGCCTGAAAGCAGCCGGCCTCGGCGAATATATCTTCGAAAAATGCTGCCCAGCGGCCGCGGACATGATCGGTGAAGTGAGGCAGGGCGCGAAGGTGCTCGAGTCCATGCACGATTACGCCCGCGTGTCAATGTCGGCGATCGCTTTGGGTATTGCCCAGGGCGCGGCCGACGCCGCCGTCAAGTACGCGCGGGAACGCGTTCAATTCGAGCGGCCGATCATCAACTTCGGCATGGTGCGCGAACAGGTTTCGGACATGATAACCAATATCGAATCGGCACGGCACCTGGTCTACGAAGCAGCCCGGCGCATTGACCAGGGTGAGGATTACCGGAGCGCGGCGGCAATGGCGATGCTCGTTGCCGGCCGAGCCGCGACCGCAACGACGACCACGGCGATCCAGGTCTACGGCGGCTACGGCTACATGAAAGATTACCCGGCCGAACGCTTTTTCCGCGACGCCCAGATGATCAACGTGATATGCAGCACGCCGGATGAGGACAAGGAGATAATAGCGAAAGGAACACTATAATAACAAATACGAAGCACGAAATCCGAAACCCGAAACAAATACGAAGCACGAAATCCGAAACCCGAAACAAATACGAAGCACGAAATCCGAAACCCGAAACAAATAGGCAGGTGAATATGCTGGGAAATGATAAGCCAAGGAAGTATGACTTAGAGGAACGCACCATTGAATTTGCTAAGAACGTGCGAACCTTTGTCAAACAGGTGCCGGCAACTATTGCGAACAATGAGGACACGAAGCAGTTGGTAAGATCATCAGGATCGGTCGGCGCGAATTACATTGAGGCCAACGAAGCGCTCAGTAAGAAGGACTTTGTCATGAGGATAAAGATCTGCCGAAAAGAAGCGAAGGAAAGCCAGTACTGGCTGCAACTCGTGGATATCGATGACAGCCGCGAACAGCAGAAGACGCGAAACGACCTTGTAAGTGAAGCAACTGAGTTAATGAATATCTTTGGCGCGATCCTGCAAAAGAGCCGCTGACCCATTCCGGGCCAGACAATTCGAATCTCCCACTCCCGGGGATTTCGGATTTGTTTCGGATTTCGATATTCGGATTTCGGACTTGTTTCGGATTTCGATATTCGGATTTCGGATTTAATCCCCCGAGGTATCTCTTGCAGCATACGGCATTTAGCGCGCTTGAACACCTGACCAACTTCTCCCTCGTTTAGAATTTTGGTATTCGGATTTCGGATTTGTTTCGGATTTCGGATTTTATGGGTTATCTTGACATTTCCATCATTCCTTCTATAATTCCCGATGAATATCCTGGCGATGGTGCTGGCCGGCGGCCGGGTCGATGAACTGCTCTGCCTGACCGAACACCGGCCGAAATCCGCCCTGCCCGTCTTCGCCACCTACCGAATAATCGATTTTGTTCTGAGCAACCTCATGCATGCCGGTATCCGCCATGTCGGCGTCCTCTCACAGTACCGGCCGCACGCGCTCGTGCGCCATGTCGGCACCGGCGAGCACTGGGATTTCGTCGGCCGGGGCCGGGGCATACGCTTACTGCCGCCGTACCGCGGCCTCCGGGCATCGGACTGGTATAAGGGCACGGCGGACGCGGTCTATCAGAATATGTCCTATATCGAAACATTCAAACCCGAGCACGTGCTCATTGCGTCGGCCGATCACATATACCGCATGGACTATCGTCCCTTCATTCGTTTCCATGTCGACAATGATGCCGACGCGACGGTTTCCTTCACGCGCATGAAGAAGCGTTCTTCACGGTTCGGTTACGGCGTGATCGACCGGCAGGGCCGGCTCCTCGACTACCAGGAAAAACCAGATAGACCGCCTTCAGCATGGATCTCCATGACCCT
>JACUUY010000131.1 GCA_014859085.1 Caldifarciminota bacterium | reverse complement strand
GTGACAATACCTATGAGATCATCCAATCCTTTGACCTTTTTGGCGGGGATTATGGTTATTATGGCGGTTATTCAGACGTCGGCGATGTCGATGGCGATGGCATCCCGGAGATTGTGCTTGAGGCTTGCCAGAATGTTTACATTATCAAAGCTGCAGCTAACGATTCGTTCTATGTCTGGCAGACACTGCCCGGCAACCACAGCGGCTCGAGTGTCCGGGTCTTTGACATTGACGGTAATGGCTTATGCGAAATCGTCATCTCAGGCAACAACCAGACCAAGATTTACGAGTATCAGGTGGGCATTGCCGAGGAAGCCGCCTGTGAAGTTCAGAAAATCAGCCTGGTTGTTGCGCCGAATCCCTTCAGCAGCACAACAACCATACGGTTCATGGGTCCTATCGGAGGAATGTTTCATTCTAAGACACC
Source organism: Caldifarciminota bacterium (assembly GCA_014859085.1). Classification (GTDB taxonomy): domain Bacteria; phylum Hydrothermota; class Tepidihabitantia; order SM23-42; family SM23-42; genus SM23-42. The sequence continues at coordinate 5,107 of JACUUY010000131.1, read as the reverse complement.
AGAGCTGGAGATTCACGATGCCATGGGACGTCTGGTCAGATCTTTTGATCTTGAATCAGGTATCATGAATCAGGGATTGGCGATTTCTTGGCACGGCGATGACAATGCCGGCAGGACATTACCGAGTGGTGTCTATTTTCTGACTTTTACCGCCGGCAATTACGCTGCTACTGAGAAGTTGCTGCTGGTGCGATAATCACGCTTACAAAAAGCAAAGGGTCGACTCCCGGTGACGGGCTCCGTCTAGACGAGAGTAAACACAGACTCATATACTTTTACCCGCTCCATCATTTCGGGTTCGAGTTTCTTTTGTTCAATCCGTGCTCAAATCTCTGATTTGAGTGCCGAAACGAGAATCCCGCTTTGGTGGGAGAAGCAGTTGGGAGGAACATTTCATAATAACGCCGTCATTCTCTGATTTATCCGGGGAATCCAGACTACAAAAACTATCCTAGATCGTCCGCTTCCGCCTGAGGCGGACCGGACGATGACCTAATAGTAATACGCTCCTTGTAGCTGCCCGCCTGCTCCAGGAGAAGTATGTAACGGGGACCGGCATCTGACAGAGCCGGTTCCTGTGGGAGATTCGTCGGATGTTTTGGACAATTCAATCACGTGGCCACCCTCAAGAGTCAACAACATCCGGCGGATAAATTGAGGCGCAAGAATTTGTCGCACGATCACGGAAGATACTGCAACAAAACGCAACAAAATCAACCAGGTTGGGGGCAGGTTGGGGGCAACCGGCGGCACTTCCAACCCTTGTCATTGACACATCGCGCAGAATCATTAGAATATGCGCGTGTTGACCCTTCTGATGTTCCTCGCCCACTGTCTCCCTGTCCCGCTGTCCCCCTGTCTCATTGTCTCCCTGTCTCCTCGTCTCCCCGTCTCCCCGTCTCCCGGCGCGCCCGCCGTGGTGAGCGCCTTTGACCGTCCCAATGACGCGGGCTCGGTGATCCAGTTGAGGTGGAGCCTTTCGCCTGACGATGCCTCGATCGATGGCTATGCTGTCCTGAGGAGGGCACGGGACGACACGGCATACACGAAGATCGGGTCGACCATGCGCGGCGTCACGGTGTTCGAGGATGAGGGGGTGCAGGACGGCGTGCCGTACGAGTACATCGTCGCGTCCCTCAGGGACGGAGCGATGTTCCATTCTGAGCCCAGCGCGCCCGCAATGTCCTATCCGCAGTTCTTCCACAAAGGCCGCATCAATGTGCTTCTGTGTATTGTCGCGTTCACCCTCCTGCTCGCGTATTTCGTTGTCAAGGCCCGGACCGGCAAGGACCTCTTCATCCGGAAGATCGCCGGCCTGGCCGCGGTCGAGGAGGCAGTCGGCCGGGCGACCGAAATGGGCAAACCGATCCTCTATGTACCTGGTCTTGGTGACATTGACTGGACCGCCACGATCGCATCAATGAATATTCTCGGCGAGGTGGCCCGGAAGATCGCGCGGTATGATTCGGCACTGATCGTGCCCAACCGGTGGTCCGTGACCTACACCGTTTCCAAGGAGGTGGTCAAAGAGGCTTTTGTGGCCGAGGGCAGTCCGGACAAATTCAAGGAGGAGTATGTGCGTTACGTTACCGAAGCCCAATTCGGTTTTGCCGCCGCGATCAATGGCATCATGACGCGCGAAAAACCGGCCACAAATTTCTTCATCGGCCGGTTCTGGGCGGAATCGCTGATCATGGCCGAGACCGGCGCGCAGACCGGCGCATTCCAGATCGCCGGCACCGATTCGGTATTGCAGCTGCCTTTCTTTGTCAGCGCGTGTGACTACACGCTGATGGGCGAAGAACTCTACGCGGCCAGCGCCTACCTTTCGCGCGAACCAGTGCTGCTGGGTTCATTGAAAGCCCAGGATTACGGCAAACTTGCTGTGCTGCTCGTTCTATTCGGCATTTCCCTGACTTCGTTCTTTGGCGTTAACCTACTTCCGGTTCTGAGGGTCCAATGAAACGCAGACTGCCGCTGGCGATCTGTTTCATCATGGGGCTGGTTATGATCGTCCAGTTTTTCATCCCGCATCCGACTTCGCTCGCATTCAGCAGCGTGATCTACAAGTGGATCATCGTGCTCATGGCGTTTGCTCTGGTCCTTGCCATCGGCAATCTCATCCGCCACCACGGCGAAAAGATCCGGCGGAGAAAAGAAGACTGGCCATACAGTATCGTCACCCTTGCCGGCATGGTCGCGATGGCGGCCATCGGCCTTACCTGGGGCATCGCTTCCGACTCGCTGTATCAGAAGATCTTTCTCAACGTCATGGCGCCACTGGGCGGAACGATGTTCGCGCTGTTGGCTTATTACATGGCATCAGCCGCTTACCGGGCATTCCGCGCCCGGAGCCTCGAGGCAACTTTGCTGCTGGTGTCCGCGTTCATCGTCATGATCGGTTTCATGCCTTTCGGCCAGTATCTGCATCCCCGGTTCCCGGCGTTTGCCGAGTGGATCATGACCGTCCCAAACATGGCATCGCAGCGGGGCATCCTCCTCGGCGTGGCATTCGGCTCGATCGCCACGGCCTTGAAGATCATCCTCGGCATCGAACGCTCCTGGCTCGGAGGCAAAGATTGAAGTGGTATGACCGGATCGCAACGATCGACCGCAGGATCATCTACGTACTTCTGACCGTGCTCGTGATCCTGCCCTTTTTCGTCAAGGTCACGATCCCCCAGAAGATCATGCCTCAAACCCAGAAATTATTCGACTTCATTGAATCGATCCCGCCGAATGACCGGGCCGTGATGATCTCGTTCGACTATTCACCGCAGACCCAGCCCGAGTGTCATCCCATGGCAAAAGCACTGTTGAAGCACTGTTTTGCACGGGACATACCGGTCATCGGCCTGTCCTTCGACCCGGAGGCGCCTGGCCTGGCGGTCGATGCGCTCGTTTCGGTCGAACGTGAGATCGACAGCCTCGCGACCCGGAAAGAAGATTCGATCGTCTATGGTGTTGACTACGTCTATCTCGGCTGGAAATCCGGCCGGATCGCGGCGCAACTCGATATGGGCGAAGCGATCGCGGGTGTGTTCCCGCGGGACTATTACGGCAATCTCATCGACTCGCTGCCCCTGATGCAGAATGTGAAGAACTACAAAGACATTGCGATTGTCGTCATCCTTGCCGCGGCCGATTACCCGATCGATTGGATACGCTATCCGCAGACGCGATACGGCGTCAAGGTCGCCGCCGGCCTGACCGCGGTCATGGCGCCGCAATACTATCCGTTCTTGCAGACGGGCCAGGTCTCCGGACTGATGTCGGGCATGAAGGGAGCCGCCGAGTATGAGAAGTTAGTGCTCGAGCACGGCTATGCCTGCGCCCTGGGCACGGCCGAGACCGGAATGAATTCCCAGTCGATGATCCACCTGCTGATCATGCTCTTTATCATTCTCGGCAACGTCGGCTATTTCTTCGCGCGCCGCGCGGGAAAGGCACCGCGATGAGCGGCGACCCCTGGATCTGGATCGGCGCGGTCCTGACCCTGATGATCTTCTCGTTCCTTTACAAGGACAATCCTTTCTACAAGTTCGGCGAGCATCTTTTCGTGGGCGTGGCCAATGGATACTATATCGTCTACTACTGGCATAACGCACTGAAACCGAACCTTTTCGAACCGCTGAGCGCCGGGCAATTTCTCTATGTCGTACCCCTGCTTCTGGGCCTGTTGTACTTCACCAGGTTCATCCCGAGAATATCCTGGCTCGTGCGCATTCCGATTGGGTTCACGATCGGATGGGGCGCCGGGCTTTCAATACCCGCCTATTTTCAAGCCGACGTTCTCCGTCAACTCGAGGGGACTGTGGTAACGCCGGCGACCTTCTCAAATACGCTGCACGGCATCTATGCGGTCATCATCCTCATCGGTGTTGCCTGCACGCTCATCTACTTCTACTTCTCGCGCGAGCACAAGGGCGTTCTGGGCAGCGCCTCCAAACTCGGTATCATGTTCATCATGATCGGCTTCGGCGCCTCGTTCGGCTACACGGTAATGGCAAGGGTCAGCCTGCTCATCGGCCGGATACAATTCCTGCTCGGTCCATGGCTGGGCCTGATCGACTGACATGACGGTCAGCCTGCATTGTCGCAACAGATCGTCTCAATTGACAGGAGTAACAAATGAAGATGCAGAAGTATGATCCCTATCTGGTGGTCCGGTTCGAGAAGGGTGAAGAGATCATCAGCACCTTGAAGCAGGCCGCGCAGAGCGCCGGGATCAAGGGTGCGTTTTTCTACGGGCTGGGCGTTGGCCAGGACCTGGAGCTCGGTTATTTTGACGCCCGGACCCGGGACTACACCAGGAGGATGTTCAACGGCGAGTATGAATTCACGAGTCTTGCCGGCAATATCGCTTTGTTCGAAGGCGAAACGGTGATCCACTGCCACGTCACGATCACCGGGGCCGAATTCCACGCGTTCGGCGGCCATCTCTTCAAAGGCCTGGTGCCCGCAACCCTGGAGATCATCGTTCTGCCTTTTGCGGAAACGTTAGGCCGCTTTCACGATGAAGCAACGGGGTTACGGCTGCTCAAGCTTTGAAGGCGGCGCGTACATCCACGAGGAGCGTTCTGTTATGATTGAATATCGATCACCCGAGATAAGCAAGAAAGCCCGCGCGATCATCGAGCGGGACAAGAAGATCATGTTCGGTGCCCATACGCGGACGAGCGAGATCCCGCTCGTCGTCGATCATGCCGAGGGCGCAAGGGTAACTGACGTCGACGGCAGAACGTATCTCGACTTCGGAGCAGGTTTTGCCGTGGTCGGCACCGGACACTGCCACCCCGAGGTAACCAACGCCGCCAGCGACCAGATGAAAAAATTGATACATATATCGGGCAGCGACTTTTACTACACGCCACAGATCGAACTCGCCGAGAAATTGATCCAGATCACGCCCGGAGATTTTGACAAGCGCGTCTACTTCGGCAGTTCGGGCGCCGAGGCGGTCGAGGCATCGCTCAAGATCGCCCGCTATTTCACGAGACGCCCGCGCATGATCAGTTTCCTCGGCGCTTTTCACGGCCGTACTTTCGCCGGCATGACCATGTCGGGCAGCAAGCAGGTCCAGCGGGCGCACTTCGCCGGGCTGATC
>JACUUY010000130.1 GCA_014859085.1 Caldifarciminota bacterium | reverse complement strand
GGTCCGCTATTTAAATTTCAACAGCCGATGGGACATGCTCAGTATCTGGCGCCGAAGTAATAGAGGCCGGTCGATTGGTCAAATTCTTTGCCCGTGAAGCGATAGTTGGTGTAGCTGGGACCAGTAATGCTATATTGTTTGTCATTCGCTCGCGTAGCGGCCGCTATTCTCGCCGTGCTACCCAGGTTGGATTGTAGCAATTACCATCCTCAGTAAATGTCAGTCGTTTCTGGTTTTGACCATCCGCATCCATGATGTAGATTTCAGAACGCGTCCTATCCCAACTGTGCAGGGTAGATGCGAAGACAATGTACGTGCCATCTGTTGACCAGCAGGGATTGAAATTATCGTTCCAACCTTTCTGTTCAGCGAGATTTCTATGATCAGATCCATCGATCTTCATGACATAAATATTGGATGGTTCATGAATGTCAATGCCGCTATCTTGAACAGCCGCAATCAATTGGCGGTCTGGTGATAATGCGATATCGATTGTTGTTAGTGGGTTAATACTTACCTTCTCCCCTGTAGCAACATTAATTTTGAAGAGACCACCCCCTTCATAGCTAAAAAGCAATTCCTGTTCTGAAAGCCAGCACATGGCTTCAATTGGCCCGAGACCTTCGTCGATATCGTTTATCGGAACCGGCACCGGATTATTCACATCAATTACATAAATTCCCAGAACGTTCACTCCGGCAATGCGTTTACCATCAGGCGACCACCGAGGAAGGTATAAACTCAAAGGTGAGCTATCTTCAGCAACAACAATCCTTTTGGTCTCAGTCTCAGCATCATATATGTACACATTCCAATTAAAATCCGTATAAGCAATCTGATTACGAGTGGGTGACCAGGAATAATGTGGTTGAGACATAAGTAGTAGTTGTTTTCTTTCGATATCCCGACCCGTGAAATCATTCAGATTGAGCAGGTTAATGATACCGGCAGCATAAGGACAATCCGTACCGGGGACGTTTTTATTACCCCTCAGGAAAGCCAGCCATTTGCCGTCTTTTGAAACCGCCATACCAGATTGTAATGCCTTGGAATAATCGCGATACAACTCTCGCACATTCTGCCCGTCAATATCCATAACACAAATCGCCTTATATTTCTCTTTTGAGACGATATAAATGATCTGGTCAGATTTCCAGTCTGTTGTAGATCCTCGGAAAACCCTGGTTTCACGCCAAGAACAATGAAGCAAGAATAGCAACAGAAACGACAACACACAATTTATCATACCCATGCCAATTCCAATCCTGCACCGCATAAAACACTCCTCTCCTGTGCAGCAAGATGATTTCGTTACATATTGCTACTCTGCTATGTAACGCTTGAAAATATCCCTATCCTCAATCACGATATCGTCTCTGCCTCTGACGTCGTTGATAATCTCCTGGTACATCTGATTATGTTTATCACGTGCATTGTAAGTACACCATCCGGCATTAGTAATTCTTGCTTTCTTCGCTTTGACCATTTCTTGTTGCCAATTTCTGTAATCGGCTTCGGTGGCAATATCTTCATTTCCCGCAATTTCCGTTGCATGAACCAACTCGTGACCGACAAGATAACCTTGGGCTGCTTTGTCTTCAGCGCTGACAACGTAACACCAAATCTGTCTTCTTTCTCCTGCAGGTTTTGCTAACACTGTTCGACCTCGATAAGGTCTTTTATCCGTAAGAAGCACTTCTTCTCTTCCTATCCAAACTACCACCTCTCGATTTGTTCTTAATCCATCATAAATCTCTCTGAATGTCGCTGATCTGCGATACGCATCGGCAACATATTCCCTCATTTTAGGAACAGTAATAACATCTCGACCATCCGGATCAATATATCTTGTTGGGTTATCCGCGCAGTAGCCATAATAATTCATCGCGATGGGTTTCTCTTTACTCAGACTACCTATGCCCATTATCGGATCCGGTGTAATGAATCTCCCGATCTCCGGCATATAGCAACGTGCACCGAAGTAATAGAGGCCGGTCGATTGGTCGAATTCCTTGCCCGTGAAGCGATAGTTGTTGTAACCGGCATCAGTCATACTATACTGCCGGCTAAATGGATAGCCAAGCCAGGAGTGGATTTTGGTGCCGGCGTTATCTGTCATCCAAAAATAATCTTCCTTTAGCATGTACTTATCTATTTCATTTATTCAAATCATAGATCTTGATGATGTTCCCAACACTGTCAATAAGAGCAAAGTATTGACCCCAAGGAACCACATATATCTCGTCAGGATAGCGCACAAAATAATCTTCAAATATCTCAGGCTTGCCACTTTTCTTTATTACGAGTTCTCTATAACCATTGGAGTCGATTATGTTAAGCGAAACCGAGCATGGTTCTGCACCTGCAGCATATTGCTTTACAAAATAGACTTTATTGAAGATCTTCTGTAGATTGAAGGTTGAAGCATTGTTGGCTATTTCCTTGTCCCATTTTGTAACATTACCAGGGAAAAGCTCAAAATATGGTTCGTTATTGAACCACACCAAACCAACAACACCTCTTAGGGTCGTCTTTTTGCCATTGTAGATTATAGAGTATTCATCGTTACTGATTTGTTCCACGCTATTCTTGCCCACATGCACCAACATATGTTGATGCTGGACAGCATAACAGCCAGTCAAGAGGAAAGCAACAAAAACACGAAATCTATTACTCATTTCTTAACTCCTTGTTCATCTCATCAACCTTCATTTTGTCAATGTTGCGGATATAGTATTTGGGTGGATCGTTCCTCAGAAATCCGTAGTTTGCATATATTAACCCAACGGATCTACCAACATTGAATACCTTTGGCACGGTACCTGTTTTCGTTATCCCCCACGCACCACTCGTTCCAAGTTGTTCTAATGGGGTCGGTGCCACTACCGCCACATGACCTGAACCAACTGCTTCTTTGGCACCGGCAATGACAACCGCACCTTTATTGGCATATTCGGCAGCATTTACATCAGTGATTTCAGTCGCATACTCTTTATTTTCCAATTTAACAATAATTTGATTTGCGGTTAACCCTTTATAGTCAAAGTTACCTCCCTTCTCCGCTATAAGGGCAACTCCAAGGGCATCTTTTCCTATTTTTAAACTTTCACGATTATCTCTCGTCTCCGCTATGAGATCAACCTCTTTACTATAGCAAGTTTGTGCTGCGGTAGGTTGCAATAATTGATAATGGATTGTATAACATCCAGCCAAAAGAATGGCTACGAAAATATAGAATCTATTTCTATTACTCATTTCTTAACTCCTTGTTCATTTCATCAACCTTCATTTTGTCTATATTTCGGATATAATACTTAGGTGGGTTATTTGGCGAAAATCCATAATTTGCATAGTCTAAGACAATACTTCTACCAACATTGAATACTTTCGGCACTGAACCCGTTTTCGTTATCTTCCATGCCCCACTCATTCCAAGTTGTCCTAATGGGGTCGGTGCGACCACGGCCACATGACCTGAACCAACCGCTTCTTTTGCACCAGCAATTACAACCGCACCTTTATTGGCATATTCGGCCGCATTTACATCAGTGATTTCAGTCGCATACTCTTTGTTTTCTAATATAACAATGATTTGATTTGCCGTCAAATTGTCATAGTCAAGATTACCACCCATTTCCGCTATGAGGTCAACTGCCTTATTACACCAAGTTTGCGTAGTGGGCTGCAAAGTTGGATTCTTAAGTATTTTTCTACCAATCTCGAGTAATCTTTCCTGGCTTTCGAAAACTTGCCTGCCCTCGGGATCAATGAACCGAAGTGGATTATCTTTCGCATAGGAATATAAGGTTAAAGATATGGGGTCCTTCAAATTGAGAGTGCGGACGCCCACTATCGGATCCGGTGTTATAAACCTTCCAATTTCAGGCATATAGTATCGGGCACCGAAGTAGTACAGGCCGGTAGAGACATCATATTCCTTACCGGTGAAACGATAGTTGCTGTAACTTGCACCTGTAATGCTGTACTGCTTTCCAAAGGGATAACCAAGCCAGGAATAGACCTTGGTGCCGGCGTTGTCTGTCATTGCCTTAGCACTGCCAAGATAGTCGTTATGATAGAAGTATTTATTTGAACTTTGGATCCGGCAAAGTAATATTTGTCTTTGCATCGCATTCACTGTCTTGGTGACCAGGAAATACCAGTCCAATGAACATGGAAATCACCTTTTGTTAATTGAAATAGACCAGTACCATCGGCATTGATTACCCAGATATGTGCAAAGCCATCACGATCAGAAATAAACGCAATCTTTTTCCCATCCGGTGACCAGGTTGGACAATAACCATGCATCGGTGGATCAGTAAGCCTGCGAATCTTTCTACTGGCTATTTCCATAATAAAAATGTCATCGTAACCGTCTCGCTCTGAAGTAAAAGCGATAAATTCGCCATCGGGAGAAATTGTCGGCCAAAAATCGGAAATCGTGTCGTTGGTAAGTATCTGGAAATCAGTACCATTACGATTCACAACGGCAAGTTCGTAGCACTTGAACTCGTCATGCGCTGACTTTCTCCCCACCAATCGTCTACCTTCAGCGATGGTCAAGGCGATTCTGTTTTCTCTACTATCAATAGAGAACTTAGTCATCGCACCGCTCCAGCCCGGAACAGCAAGTCCCAGATCTTCAGCGGTGAAAAGTCCACGAATAGTATCGGTTGCATTATCATAAACATACAGTGTCGGTTCAGGGAATGGAACAAGCACATACAGATTCATCTTTCCTTGAATCTCAGTACCCCAATCTGTCTGAAGAAGCCTTCTACATCTGCTCGTTGTAAGTTCCATCTTATATAAATACCACTTTTCTCTATGGGAACCGAGCCTACCAATACATCTCTTGAATACTAAAGATTTGCCATCGTTCACCCATGCCGGCCGTTCCTCTTCTTGACTGTTATGAGTTAGCCGTATCGGTTGACTACCTGGTTCCGCTTTAACAATATATATCTCATTATAGAACTCCGGTGTCGTAATTCCAGTATGATGCGGATAAGCAGCAAAAGCAATTGTGTTGGTCAGTTGCTCTTCAGTGAGTTTCACATCCTTATCGTAACACCCAGTAATCACCAAACATATCAGGATGAGAGCAACCTTCATTCTTGTTCTATTCTTTGTAAACATACCACGGAGTCTCTCTCTTGTAGATTTCGTACCATTCCTTATATATATCTTTCTTGTATATTTCAGGTAAATGTGTTGGTGGTTTATCAACGGCTTTGACAAACATATCGATTGCGTCGAATTTGCTGCGAACCTTTCCGTGCCTTGCGTCCAAGTCAATTGTCATATCAGCACTGACAATACCTTCTCGCTCCGCAATCCGCCAGATAATGCGATCTAACCGCACCTCAGTAAATACACCTTCGTTTATAATAGCATTCAACGCATAAGGTCCAGCATTCACCACCGCCTTCACAAACTCACTCCCAGACTTCGTCACAACCTTCTCGGCAGGTATTAATGGAGCATGTCCCATCGGCTGTTGAAATTTAAATAGCGGACCCGTATAATAGATTG
>JACUUY010000014.1 GCA_014859085.1 Caldifarciminota bacterium | reverse complement strand
CTAAATCCTAAATCCCAAATTCTAAATCCTAAACAATATCAAAGCGCCAATACCAAAACACAAAATAAACAACAAACCCCAGGTTGTAGTTGCCCAATTCATTGGGCTTCGGCGCCAATCACACCTTTCCCGTACGCTCTTCCAATTCACTGGCCCTGACAGAAAGTCACACAGCCCGATAAATCTTCGAACAGAAACGATCTTCAAGAGAAGGCAGGCAACTACACGGAATATATACGGGGAGGCGGAACGCGCATCATCCTCTTGTCATCGTCCGGTCCGCCCGCGGCGGGCTCACTTTACCCTGTCATTGCGAGGAGTCCCGCTTCCGCATTAAATCTGAATTTGCAGTAATAAGATGCGGGACGACGAAGCAATCTGAAAGGTCTTGCATTCTTGATGGACCGAGATTGTCTCAGTCCTCAAGAACATCGGCCTTGATTCCCCGGTCTCCGCCTGAGGCGGATATCTCGATACCCTCGATATTTCCAACAGGTCCGCCGGGGAATGACGGGTGAGTTTTATCATTGATCATTTGAATTTCGGATTTGTTTAGGATTTAGTGCTTCGAATTTCGCTTCAGCAAGATTAGGCAATTTAGAAGCAACCAGGGTAAAAGGAAAGGGGGCGGCCTACGCCGCCCCCTCTGTTACGCAACTATTTGGATCTGTGGTTAGCGCACGTGGATGATCTTCTTCGTGTCTTTCAGGTCCTCGGTCGTGAACCGCATGAAGTAAACGCCCTCAGCCAGACGGCGTCCCAGATCATCAGTGCCGGCCCATGTGACCATGTAATAGCCCGGCGCCTTGACCTCGTCGGTCAGCGTCTTCACCCGCTGCCCCGCCGTATTGTAGACCGATATACCCACGTGCATGCTGCGCGGCACGCCGTACTCGATCTGCGTGAACTGGCTGAACGGATTGGGACGGTTCTGGTTGAAGAAGACGCGATCCGGTATCATGTCTGGCTTGTAATCCGCGATGCCGGTAACCGTCCAGGAGTAGTAATCGGTCAGCGGATCCCGCCCGGCATTCTGCCACCAAGAAGTATCCTGACTGAACATGTAGAAGTCGATCAGCGTATAACTCGGGTAACTCGGTATCGTGTAGTAGTATGTGTTGCCGGACATGCTGTCATGTGTAACGTATGTAAACGCACCGCCGTCCGCGCGGTAAGCGAGCGAATCATACGCCAGACCGCTCCACTCCGTGATATCGGTCGAGACAGCCCACGGTCCGCCAACGAGCGAATCGTACGTCGTGTTGCTGTATGCCGGCGGCGTGAAGTCGACGCCGATCGTCACCTCGTTCGAGTAGTAGGACGCGGTGTCGGGTGCCGTGTAGTTCGCCTTCACCACGTAGTAGTAGCGGGTCTCGCTGGCCACCGTGTTGTCGATGAACTCACTGGCGGTCGAAGTGCCGACCGATGTATACGGACCGCCCTGCGCCTCGCTACGCTCGACCTCGAAGTTACTGATGCCGAGAATGCGCTCTAACAGACCTGGAACGGTGCCGAGATCCATCGGCTCAACTGCCACCTTCACTAACCGCCGGTTCACCGTGGTCTCGCGTCCAAGATCGAATCGAGCCGCGCTGGCCGACGCCACGTTACTGCTTGCGTGACGCCTCGACGCGATATCTCCGGTTATCGGCGGAACATAACTGACGACCGCCGACATGAACCAATCGTAGCCAACCGGTTCCCAACCCATACCTTCATTGGCTTTGCTGCGGGTGGTGTTCGAGCTGCCATCGAGAAGCACCCACGGCGTGCTGTCACCCAGCCATTCGAACCCGACATGGAAGTCGCCATCGACAACGATGTTCGCGGCCGAAAGATCGAATATCTCGTCATTCGGGTAGATCTGCGAGTTGATGACCGTATCCACGTACAGCACCGCGCCCGGATTGCCGAATCCGTCATCTTCCCAGACATAGAACGCGAACGTATCCATGTGGGTATAGAACGTGATCGAGGCCGCCTCCAACTTACAGGGCGTATGCTGCGGCGTGAACTGCGTGGCCACCATGTCGCCGGTCAAAGACCACCAGTAGTAGGCAACCGCGCCGTGATACGACAATTCCTCGCCCGGCGGCAGCCAGCCCAGCCACACCGTCGAATCGGCCTGGCCCTCGACCTCGAGATCGGTCGGCGCCATGGGCGAGAGCACCCAGAAGGTATGTGAAGCGCTCGTCGAGGGGTTCGCGAGATTGTCGACCGCGCGCACGTAGTACTCGATCACTGTGCCAGGCGCCTGCGTCGGTATCTCATAAGTGAACGTGTCGCCAACCGCGCTCGTATGCCCGACCGCCGTCAAAACATCATCAACAATATAATACAGCGAATCGGCAAGGATACCCGACGCATCGTTGATCTCCGCGCTCACTGCATACGGCCCTGCCAGGTACGTATTTCCCGGCTGCTCGATGAATGTTATATCGGGCCCCGTTGTATCCGCAAGGTAGTCGAGCACAAAGTCATCGATATACCACCAGTATTCGTTATACGCTACGTAGTGGAAGGCGATCTTCACGTTGGGCTGCCCGGAAACGATCGCACTGACATCGTGATACATGTAGCCCGAATCATCCGCATTCGAGTAGGTGGCGATCGTCTGCCAGTTCGTACCGCCATCCGTGCTCACCAGGACCCGGCCCGAATCTTCGCTCGTTGCCGAATAATCATTGTAGTAGTGCCAGTACGAAAGCTGATAGGTGCCTTCCTGCGAGCAGTCGAACCTCGGCGAAATGAGCCAGTCATCCTGCCATTCGATCGGCGAGTAGTATATGCGCGCCAGATAGCTGCCATGGGTCGAGTAGAGGTATCTGTGCCAGTCGTTGTTGTCAACGATATTAGGCGTCTGCGTGCCGCCATCGACGATCTGCCAGCCGCAGAAGGGCGGGTTCGTCGAATTGGCCCATTCTTCCTCAAAGTCCTTGGTGTAAGGCGGGATGTACGATTCAGGGCAGACTGTGAAGGACGTGCTCGAAGTGTCGTTCGCGGGGTCCTGGTCACCTGGCAGCTTTGTGCCGGCATACAAAGTTTGATCGCCAGTACTAGCAGGAACGAATTTCGTTGCGAACGTGAAGTCCTCGGTTTGACCGATAAGTAAGTTGCCCGTCCAGGTTTCCGTGGTCGTATCTGCACCACCCAGTGTGAAGAACACCGGTGTCGTCGTCAGTGCATTGAGACCGTAGTTCCGCAGCGTCACCGCCACGTCAAGACTGTCACCGGCAATGACCGGCGGACTGAACGGCGTAACCGACATGACGCCCGCATCGGTCAGTGCCGCGGTCGCTGTCGTCGCATAGGCCCTTACCGAGTCGATATACATGTAGTTGCCGTATTTACTCACCGCCAGGAAATTCAAGTAAAGGTCCATGTTGGCGGCAAAGTCGCCGATCTCGACATCGAACACGCGCCAGGAATTCACGGTATCCACCCGGTCAAACCCGGCAACCGTCGTGAAATTGATGTCATCGAACGAATACTCCACGTATATCGAGTCATGGTTAGCCGCATCCCCGGTATCACCGTACATGTAGAACCGGAGCATTATCTTTTTCGCGGTCGGACCGATATTGAACTGATGGGTGCGCAGACGCGCCATATGACCGGCGGTTGCACTGTAACTGCGGTACCCGGCCACCGCATAACCCTCGAGCACCGGTGCCGAAGGATAAGTCGGTGCGGTGTACCGTTCCCAGTTATAGGTGCCGACAAGTACCGTTCTTGCCCATTCCTGGGGCGGGAAAGTATGGATGTTGAAGCCGGAGGCCACTTTCGTGCTTTCGTCGTAAACTTCAATATGACGGATCGTCGTGTCATTCACGTTGTAGGCATCGCCCGTGAGGTTGGTATACACGTAGAGCGTATCCCAACCCAGGAAATTCATCGTCACCGGTATCTTGACCGAATCGACCGCGCCCGAAACCAGGGTCCCAACGTATGTCACGGCGCCGGTCAATGGACTCGTCTTGAAAGCATACCCGACACTGAAACCGGACTGCGCAGCCGAACCCGAGTTGAAGATGCCGACCTTGATCGTATCCTGCAGGTTATAGATCGACGTCGGATTGTGCATGTCGACCCAATATGCACCGATGTCGTTCACGAAGTCCAACTGCTCGACTTCCACGATCTGGCCGTAGCCGGTAAGCACGAATTCGTCGTTCAGGTTCCGGAACCGGTTTATGTTGCCGATCGCGACGCCGTACTGGGTCTGGCTGGCCACGGGCTTGGGCAGCCAGCTCACCCAGCCCGAGCCGTTCGGCGCGATCCAGAAGGCCGCCGGCGGGATGGTTGAGCTGGCACCGGTTACGACCAACTCATTCCCCGGGTTATCCGTTAGAATATCGCCAATGGCGATAGCATTGTAGGAACCAATAGTGGTCGCCGAATACCGCCACGCCCGTCCCTGCCATGCCGCGCCATCCCAGTTCCACACCGATATCTGGTAGGTGGCCGAACCGTGAACGCAAGCGAGTTCGTTGCCGGCCAGGTTTGCGTCGACATCGCCCACTACACAACCGTAGATCGTCGAAGCAAGACTAGTGGCGACCGTTGACGTATCCCACGACACACCGTTCCAGTATGCCATGCCAATTGCCGAAGTGCCCGAAACATAGACCTCGTTACCGGTCAGATCGCCGCGGATATTGCCTATCGTTGCAGCGCGGGGGTAGGTGGGTTGACTCAATGATATTCTCGTCGTATCCCATGCCGTGCCGGTCCACACCGCTCTAATGAAGGAACCCGCAGAGGCATATATGGGAACCAGGAGCTCATTGGCATTACCGTCATTGTTCGCGTCGCCGATCGTGAGATCCCAGACCCCGGCATTGACCGCAAACGAATCACGGGCCGCCCACGCTGCCCCGTCCCATTCAAACCAGATCACCTGGTAAGGGGTCGCCGACATCGCGGCAACAATATCCATCATCCCGTCGCCGTCAATATCTCCGACCGCGACCGCATGGGGCGTGCCGCCGGAAAATTGATACGGTTCTTCAATCCGGAATTTCTCTTTGCCAAAACCGGTCGAAGTCGTATCCGTAGCAATAACCAGGCTGCGCGTGCCGCCCGACTGCACGGTGATCACACGGAGCGTGTCATCGGTCGGTCCCTTGAAGTACCGACCGATCGCCACCTTCCTTGTCAGGTTGGCGCTTGCGCCGGCCCAGACCCGGTTCGTGTCCCAGACCGGCGCCGGCGTCTCGATGTTCTCCTGGTAGTATTCTGCGTCGTAGACCGGGATACCCGAAAACAGACCTTCCGCATTCTTCTCCGCCTCGGCTGGACCCGCGATCAAGATGGTTGTGAAAAGGATTGCTATTACCATAGTCTTGTTTAGGCTAAACATCCTGTCCTCCTTTGTGTGTTGTATTGTCGCGTGTTGAAATTCGCCAATCTTTTTCTGCGATTGGCCGGACCAGGAAGTAATACAAAACTCGTTTCCTGCCCCGATGAGTTATTTCACATAGAACCTCCCTGCAATTCATTGTGTTGATCAGCGATCACCCGGTATTCACCTGATGAGTGTTATCGTGTATCGGCGCGAAGTCATGAACATCCGGACGGCATCGGGCCGATCCCATTTGAACACCCGGAGTTCCCTCTAAAGATCAATAAGCCTATATGACATTATAATCCCTGACATTATACTGTCAATAGTCGAAAAATTCAACAGAATCAATGCTTTGCGCAGCATATGAACTTAACCGGTAAGTACGCGGCGCAGCCATGCGCGCCGCTTTCCGGCGACGGGTCGATCCTACTGATTGTACCGGTAGGGCAGATACTCGGGCTGCCACATCGAATTTCTGATCACGGTCCGCATTTCACCGTCGTACAGCCGGATCCCGAGCACCGAATCCCTCGCCTCCATTGCCACGGCATACGCGACATTCTCCGATACCTTGCGGATGTCCTTGATGTCGGGCAAGAGCGCGCCGCGGGCAAGGTCTTTTTTGTCGACCATCGCGGCCACTGCTTTTGCGGCTTTTATGAACATCTGATCCGTCACCCTCGGCGTCATCGAGATCATCGCGCCCAACCCCACGCCCGGAAAGACATACATGTTGTTGCACTGCGATATGACGCGCAAACCTTCAGCGGTCTTGACCGGCGCAAAAGGACTGCCGGTCGCCATCAGGCAGCGGCCTTCGGTTGCCTTGAAAGCCTGCTCCGGCGTGCATTCACTCTTGTGGGTCGGGTTGGAGAGCGCAAGCACGACCGGCTGTTTAGAATTCTTTACCAGTTGGCTCAGGACATCATCGGTGAACGCTCCCGCAACTCCGGAGACGCCGATGATCACGGTGATACCCGCGTTGGCAACCGTATCAAGGAGATCGATCTTCTTCTTGTCCCGGCACTTCCAAGACCCGACCATGTCTCTCGAGCAGACGAACGGCTGCTGATATTCGTCCGCCGCCATGCCCTGCGTGATCAAACCGTCCTTGTCGACCGGGAATATCCGTTCTTTGGCCTGTTCCAATGACAATCCCTCTTCACACAACGCGGTGACCAGGGTCGTGGCAATGCCGTACCCGGCCTGGCCAAATCCGAAGAACAGATACCGCTGATCTTTCAGCTGCTCTTTCTTGATGGTGATTGCCGAGTACATCGTTGCCAGCGCGATCGCGCCGGTCCCTTGAATATCATCGTCGAAAGAGCATATGCGCTCCCGGTAGTTGTTCAAGAGGCGCAGGGCGTTGTGTTTGCCGAAATCCTCCCATTGCAGCAGGGCATGCGGGAAATGGCGCTTCACGCCCTTGGCAAACTCCTCGACAACATTATCATACGCCT
This sequence comes from Caldifarciminota bacterium, assembly GCA_014859085.1. Lineage (GTDB taxonomy): Bacteria > Hydrothermota > Tepidihabitantia > SM23-42 > SM23-42 > SM23-42. Next base: position 23,809 of record JACUUY010000014.1, on the reverse strand, counting down.
CACCGGTCAGGCGCCGGTGTTTCAATCCCATGTAGAGCGGGTTCTGGAGCAGTTCCTCATTGTTCGTGCCGACGTCGATCAGCACCGGCAGGCACAGAGCCGGCGGCAGCCCGGCGCCGACCACATAGAGACTCACCTTGCCGATCGGGATCGCCATCCCGCCGACGCCCTGATCGCCCAGACCGAGTATTCTCTCGCCATCCGTGGCCACGACCAGCGAGATATTCGAGAAAGGAACGCTCTCAAGGATCCGGTCGATCAGGTGTATTCGGTTCGCTGCCACGTACAATCCCCTGGGCCGGCGAAAGAGCAAACTGAAGGTCTTGGCGCCCTCGCCCACGGTCGGCGTGTAGACGATGGGCAGCATCTCTTCGAGATGGCCCAGTACAAGGCCGTAATGCAGGGTTTCGTTCCGGTCGAGCAGGCTGAGCAGGTAAATGAACTTCTCGACTGGGCTTGGTTTGCCCACAAAGTTCTCATAAGCCCGGCGCAGCTGCAGGTCGAGCGTGGATACCTGGGGTGGAAATATCCCGTAGAGATCGAGCTGTTCCCGCTCCATCTCGCTGAACGCCGACCCCTTGTTGAACAGGGGATTCTCCACAAGTAGGTGTCCTTTGTAGGGTACATCAATGAATTTCTCTCCGGTCAAAGGGTCAACCTGGATCGAGAATTTGTGCATTCATGCCTCCTTCAGAGATTTGGACTTTGAAATCTACGGTAGAGACAAATTATGTTCAGGGCGTCAAGAATGTAAAGGGATTATCGACTACTTTTCGGCCGCGCTCCCCAATTTCACTTCCTGCACCGCGTTGGCAATAACATAGACACGCTCGTTATTGCTCTTGGGGTCAACCGGTATGACAAAGAAACCCTTGCGATTCTTGCTGTAGCCAAGGCTTATCCCGCGCAGGACCTCGCCGTCATTGAATTCGACCTTAATTTTTATCCCCTTGAGCGTGGATACATCAACTTCCCCGAACTTCTTCTTCTCCTTGTATGCCGCGTCGCCCTCAAGCGTCTTCACGAAGAATATCGCCTTCAACTGCGGGCAGAAGACCTCGTAGATCTTGCCTTTATCGGCATCCAGTTCTGAGGTCAGGTGAAAAATATCCTTGACCGGCGTGAAATCATGAGTGAACCCCTTGAGCAAGCGGCCGTCCTTATAGTGGACAACGATACGATTTCTCTCAGCAACAAACCCTTCCATCATGCCGACCTCCTTCTCATTCTCAGATTAGAACATCGATATCCTGTGAATTGTCAAGACGGTGCAGGGGGACTGGCTCTGCTCGGTGCCTGTCCCAGTTAACCTTCGTTCTCGACTCCGCTCGAACAGTACCGGCAAAGTTCACTCTTCGAGCGAAGGAGGCGTAGCTGACTGAGCGAAAAGCAGTAGTTGCGACATTCATGGCGCGCCATCATCAACAGCCTGAATTTCTCAACTTCTTACCTTCTCACCTTCTGTCTTGTCAGCTTCTGCTGTCTAGGTTTCGGCTGCGGCGCCGATGCGGACGTCACGAACCTTGTTGGTGACTACGTAGATCCGTTCATTGTTGCTCGCCGGATCGACCGGAATGACGAAGAAACCTTTGCGGCCCCTGCTGTACCCGAAACTCGTGCCGCGGATCACCTCACCATCCGGGAATTCTACCTTGACCTTCAAACCCCTGAGGCCCTCCGAATCAACGCTTCGGAACGTCTTTCGCTCGACATAATCCCTGTTGCCCTCGAGTGTCTTGACAAAGAATACCGCCTTGAGGTCTGAACAATGGACCTCATGGACTTCACCTTTACTCGATGCATCTTCCGAAATCAAGTGGAACTTCTCCCTCAGAGGAGTGAAGTCGTGCGTGTAGCCCTTGAGCACCTTGTTGTCAAGGAAGTGCAGTACGATCCGGTTGCGCACGAACTCCGTGTTTTCGACCATTCTATCCTCCTTCACACTATAGCGCTGAATCGGCATTTACTATATGTTCACTCCGCAAACCTGTTACATTATAAGAGAATGACCGCATCCGTCAAGACATGCAATCAAGGTTTAAGCCTCGATTGAGTATTTGTTTTCCGCAAAGACCGGCACATCATGCACATGGTATTGACTTGCTGCCCACGCATTGTATAATCATCGAGCATGGATACGTTCGTCTTGGTGACCGGAATAACCGGCGTGCTCTTGTTCGTGATAGCTCTGGCAATATTGATCAACTCGGTGATCAGCGTGATCCGGGGCACGAAGAAGATCGGGAATTTCTTAGCCGGTCTATTGCTGGTACTCTTGGCCGGTGCATTTGCCTCCTCGCTGATCTATTTGTCTCTCTTCCTGCAGACCTTCGACCGGTTCACGCACGAAGAGAAAATCGGTTGGGTATATGCCGAGAACGACAACGGCAGCATCCGGGCCACTTTCTACCATGCGGGGGCGAACCGCATGCATTTCTTCTATATCGCCGGCAATCAATGGATGATCGAAGGATACTTCCTCAGATGGGGTACGGTAATGCGCTGGCTCGGCGCCGACGCCTACTACCGCATAACGCGCTTTACCGGCCGCCGGGAACAAGGCGGCGAACAGGTAATAACCGCGTATGAAATACACCCGGAAGAATATCTCTGGAAATTCCTCCTGCGCAATGCCGAAAAGATCCCGGGCGTGGATGCGGCCTACGGGATCGCCGCGTTTCAATATTGCCGGCCAGACACTTTTTATGTGTATATAAACAACACCGGGTTCATATTGCGAACCCGGTGATCGCCTGACGCGTTCAGTGACAGAGCACGGTTGGACTTTCTATTTCTTCTTCGTTGTAACGTTGAAAAGCACGTACAGGGGGCAGAAGCCGACAATGCTCGTGACAAAAAATATGATCGCGATGATTCCCAGTATGACCGCCAGCGCGCCCTGCAAGACACCGGCGATCAGCAATATCACGATCAACAACGCGATGAGCAGCCTTATTATACGGTCAGTTGAACCCATATTGAGTTTCATGCTAACCTCCTCGGTTGTTCAGAGACGGTTGTGCGCAACAGCAATCAATGTCAGAAATTCTCTGCCAGTACTTCGTAGTAAGACTGCGGATGCTTGCAGGCCGGGCATTCTTTGGGCGGCTCAGTACCCTCAAACACATAACCACAGTTCCTGCAGTGCCACTTCACTGGTGCTTTTTTCTTGAAGACCTCGCTGTTGGCAATAGTGTTGATGAACTTTCTGTAACGTGACTCATGGAATTTTTCTACCTTCGCGATCTGTTCGAATGAAACTGCAATGTCATTGAAACCCTCTTCATTGGCCACTTTGGCAAAATCCGCATAAAGCGTCGTCCACTCCATGTTCTCGCCCGCGGCCGCTTCCTCGAGATTCGTCTTGGTATCGCCGATTATGCCGGCCGGATAACTTGCCGTGATCTCAACATCACCGCCTTCAAGATACTTGAAGAAAACCTTGGCATGTTCCTTTTCGTTGTCCGCGGTCTCCAGAAAGATCGCGGAGATCTGCTCAAAACCTTCTTTCTTGGCTTTCGAAGCGAAATAGGTATACCTGTTCCGTGCCTGCGATTCACCGGCAAAAGCGGCCAGCAGATTTTTCTCGGTCTTCGTTCCCTTCAATGACTTGCCCATAACCAACCTCCTTGTCATGAAAATCTTCAATTGTGCCCCGCAATGTGACTTGCGCGGTAACAGTTTAGTTTTTCCTGAAGACTACCTCAACAATCCTCCGATTTAGAATTCTTATATTTTTATGTAGGGCAAACCTTTAGGTTTGCTTTAATTCAATTGCAAGGCTGAAGCCTTGCCCTACACTTTTTAGGAAAAACTTACCCATTACCTTGAGCGTACTTGGTCATAATGCAGTACGACCATTCTGTAATATTAGCCGGCGCGCCGCTTGTGTCAAGAACCGCCGTGGCGCTCACCGGCCGCTATCGTCTAGCCACTCCAGCGCTTTTCTGATCTCCCCGTCCGGATCCGGCGGAAAAGCATGACCCAGCTCCGGGTAGACGATGAGTTCAGACCTGATCCCCTTCTCTTCCATCAACCGCCTGGCCGTTCTGTTGCTTTCGACGCTACGGTCATTCTCGCCGATCATCATGTAGATCGCCATATCCTGTACTTCGCCGGCATCCAGGTAAGCGCCCACGTCCGGACAGCAGCGGCCGGCGACGGCGATCAGACCGGCGAATATGCCGCCGTTCTTCAGTCCCGCGCAAAAAACCCTTGCTCCTCCCTGGGAATAGCCGAGCAAGACGATCCGCGCCGTATCGATGTTGTAGTTGTTCTTCAAGTATTCCACCGTTTCAAGAATGCGCTTTTCGGCCTCAGCGCAATCACCCCAGCCAAAGGCGGTCGAACCCCTGACATCAGGGCCGTAGGGACAGCAAAGCAGATAACCCGAACCGGTCACAGCCGGAGCAAGAACGCCGGCAAAGTCCTCGGGATTGCTTCCGAAACCATGCAATCCTATCACCGCCGGGCATAGCTTGCCGTCCGCGTACTGGTCCGGTACCTCGATCACCGGTTTCCACTCGCGGCTCTTCAGCTCGGCTATTTTCTGCATGCCCGCGGCCTCGAGCTCCTGATATCTCGGCTCGGCGCGCAGTGAGGCCAGATCGTCATCGTCGGAGAAGAAATAGATTCCGAGCTGAAGTGCTTTCTCGAGCCAGACGAGCGCGCTGTCCTTCTCGCCCAGTAGCGCGAAGCTGCAGCTGATATTGTACGCGATCGCCGAATTCTCCGGCCTGAGCAGGAACGCCTTTCTGAAGGATTCTATTGCCCGCGGATAATCTCCTGCGGAATAGGCGGTCATGCCCTGGCTTGTATACGCCGATGCCTCGTTCCTTTCTTCCTGCCCATACAACATAGTTATCGCGACAGAAAGTACCAACATAACCGATGAGAACCTCTTCATTCTAACCCCCTTACGCTGATTTTTTTCGCTCTCGGTCCACCATATGTCTGCAATTCCCTGGGTACGTCAGATCGTCTTGCCGGTCCAGCAATAAGTACACAGGTTATCGGCCGGCAGGCCGGTCGCGGCGATCATGTCTTCGAGCCGCTGGTATCTGAGCGACGTGACGTTCAGGTCACGCTCCATCGCCCTGATCATCTCCGCGTACTCTGCCGAATCGACGTCGAGATAAGGTTCAATGCTCTCGATGTGGTCGCCGCGCAGTCCGTGCAGCACGCGGCGCGAAAAAAGCTCGCTCGGCCGCCGGGTCGAGTAAAGATATTTGCACGGAAACAGGAGGGCCGGACAGGCCGGCCGCACGTGCACTTCCTTCGCGCCCGCATTCCACAACTTCACAAGGAGGAAATTCTTCAACTGGGTGCCACGGACGATCGAATCCTCGGTTATTACCATGCGCTGGCCTTTGATCAGCGCGTCGGCCGTGATCTGCTTCATCAAGGCGATGAGGTCTCGGGTCTCCTGCACGGGCGGCACGTAACTCCGCGACCAGCCGGGCGTATACTTCAGGAGCGGAATCCTCACCGGCACACCCGATGCATGTGAATAACCGTGGGCGTAGGCCGTGCCTGAATCCGCGATACCGGCGACAAAATCGACCTCGATGTGGTCGTTCCGCGCGATGATCGCGCCCGACCTCTCGCGGAACTCCTCGACGTTCCTGTTTTCGTATTCGGACGCCGGGAACCCCGCGTACACGAACAAGAAGGCGCACAGGTGCAGCTTGTCACCGGGCGGGCGGAGCTGCTCCACGCCCTTCATGGTCACCAGCAGTATTTCACCCGGGCCCAGGTATTTCTCCGTCGTGAAATCCAGATTCTTGTACGAACACGTCTCCGAAACGATGATCCGCGCACCCCCCCTACTCGCGAGAACGAGCGGCGTCCGGCCGTACTTGTCGCGGGCCGCATAGATGCCTTCCTTCCCCAGCAGGAGGAGGGAAAGCGATCCGTCTATCTGTTCATGGAGGTATTCAATGCCCTCGATGAGGGTTTTGCCCCGATTGATGAGCTTCGCGGCAAGTTCCAGCTGGTTAACATTGCCGTTCGGCATCTCCGAGAAGACCACGCCGTCATCGATAAGCCGCGCGGCCAGCTCGTTCTGGTTGTTGATGTAGCCCGTGCCGCAGATCGCATACTCGCCGAAACGCAGCCTCATGATCAGGGGCTGCGTGTCGCGGTCGCTGATCACGCCTAGACCGGCATTGCCGCGCATGCCCAGGAAGTCGACGTCTTCGGAAAAACGTGATTTGAACTGCGCCCGGGCAATGCTGTGGATCTTCTTGGCGATCAATGTGCCGTCGGCAATTGCGATGCCGCCAAAACACGTCCCGAGGTGCGAATGATAGTCGGTCGCGTAGAACAGATCGTCCTTGCAATCCTTGTCCGATATGATCCCTACCACACCGCTCATAACCTGACCTCCTCGCCTAAATGTGTTCCAAGAATTGTTAAGCCCCGGGTAACTCCGTCATATATCAGGGTGGTCTGACCGGCTATTGTAGTCGCGCCGGCCCGGGTTGTCAAGGCGCGGCGATCGATGGCCGGATTGGATGGCTCTCACTGCCCGCGCCCTCAAAGATCGCGACATCATCGTAGTAGACGGTGCCTCCCGTACCGTATTCGGTCGCGAGCGCGAATGTGTCGGCCCACTCGCGCGGGGTCGCCGGCAGGTCGAAGACGATCTGCTCGTCGTTAAGCCAGACATCCATGCGGAGTTGGGGATAATCAAGCTCGACCCGGACCGTATACCATGTGTCATAACTCCACACGACGCCGGTGCTGTCCTCGGCAATACCGCGCGCATATACAACGTTGTCCGCAAGACGAAACCAGATACCGTTAAATATCGTTCCGATCAGGGGGTTGAGGAGATAGAAGAAGCCCGCTATCGCGCCAGCCGGATCGGCCGAGGGGATCATGATGTTCAACTCATAAGTAAGGCGGCTGATATCCAAGAGGTCTAACTCCGTGCCGTCTGTCCGGACTTGATCGACGGTACCACACAGCATGAAACTCTGCGTGCCGCTGTGCGCCGTGGCGCCTGCCACGCACGTCCGGCTACCGCCGGCACCGGGCCAGATCTCAAACCACCCGGCGGCCGGATAGGAATAGGGTGAATACGCCTCAAAGTTGTCGGCGAAGAGCACATTGCCGTTGAATACGTCGACCGAAACCGTATCGCTCCATGCTTCATTGCCCTTCCGGTCCTCGGCGACGGCATGGATCGCGTGCGTGGCGCTGTCGGGCAGACCGAATGTGTTCCACACGTGGCTGAACGGCCGCGTGGCGTCGCAATGCACGAGGGAATCATCGACATAGAATGAAACGGCCGCGGCATTGTCGCTCGCGTCGGCCGCGATCCTCAGGATGCCGCTGACCACCGTCCCGTCTTCGGGTTGGCAGATACTGACTTCTAGCGCCTCCTCGCCGCAACGGAGCGCGAGCAGCGTGAATACAACGGTCAGCACCTGCGCGACTTTCATGCACGACCACAAATTGACATTTCCAACCCCTTTGCAGGATCTTCGACAGGTTGGTTGCTGCTTGACTACGAAAGGCCATTTCTTCGCGAATTTTACTTCCCCTTTGACAAAGGGAACGATGAACTGGAGATAACCCACTAGCAACGCAACGACGATACCAATAACATAGAGACACATGAATAGATTGTCCACATTGACTCCGTTGAGACGATACTATCCGCCCCAGTTTCCTTGTCAAGGGACTCTTATCTCGGCGTATTCCGGAAGGGTGACCAAACCCAATCCCTGAACATAATCTCCGCCAGGTTTGTATGTCGCGTTCTGGCCGGGACCGGCGGGGTTCAGTCCCGTGGTATCTCCGACAGCCGGCCGTAGAGGAAGCGCAGGTTGCTCCGGAAAAATCCAACCTGCTGCCAGGACGCGAACCGTTCCGGCACGTCCACGGCATCGACCGCATCTTTGCCAATGCCCCCGCGGATCATCCCCCTCACGATTTCCTGGCACGCGATGACATATTCGACGAGGACCGGCAGATCCGCCGCCGCTCCGACCGGACCATGGCCAGGGACAAAGATCTTCGCCCCGATCCGTTGTATTTCCCGCAGGTTTTCTATCAGCGTATCCGGATCGCCGTCGCCGAGGTATGGGTGGCTGTCGATAAAGAGCAGATCGCCCATGAAGACGATGCTGTCCTGCGGCAGATAGAGTATTGCGTCGCTGGAGCTATGCCCCTTCCTGTATTCAATCAATTCAGCCGTGCGCGCGGTACCATTAATCGCCGTACGGCTATCGAATGTCTTGTTAGGCGGCACGACCTCCAGCTCGTTGATGGCCGCGGTCAGGTGCTGATAGTAGGCAATCCATAACGACAATTCACTTCTTTCACGGGGATCGCCCGCGGCGTCATAACTTGCCTGGAGTTCGACCAGTTGCTGCGGTGTATTCTCGCGATACCATTCATATTTCCCCGGCCCATCAGACACGATCGCTTCGGCGGTCGCGACCGTCGACAGAATATCGGCTTGAACCTTGAAAACCTGATTGCCCCAGATGTGATCGTTATGACAATGGCTGTTCACGACAAGCACGACCGGCTTCATGGTCAACGCCTCAGCGGCCGCCTTCAGATCGCGGGCGGCTTGCGGCGTTAGAAAGGTATCGAAGACCAATATACGGTTGCCCAGATCAACTATGCCGGCATTACTTATTGCGCCGCCGCCATCTTTGTGGATCGCGGCGTAGACCCCGTCGGCCAGTTGTTCGACCCTGAAATGGAGCGACCCGGAAGACCTTTCGTTATCCTTCATGACGGCATCACTCCTTTCTGCGTGACACATCCCTTGCCGGACAGACAAGACCGAATCAAAGATAACGTAGTAACATAATGATCGTCTACATCTATGATCAGCTCACAGATGCAAGAAATCCCTTGCGCTCTGCAGCAGACCGCGGAAGAATTCAACCGCCACCGGGTCTTTCCCGGCCTGGCTCCAGAGATACCGGGCCAGCCCGGCCTGGGCGAGGCCGTAGTAAGCGAGTACGAACTGACCGATAGCAATGTAGCCGGTCGCGAACTGGCCCAGCCCGAACAGGGCCGCGACCGCGAACTGAGCAACGGCGGTCAGGCCGAGCATGAACTGACCGAAGCCGAACAGCACGCCGACGCCGAACTGGGCGCAGGTCACGAACCCGATGCCGAACTGACCGATCGCGATCACGCCTTTTGCCACGCGCCACCGGTTCTGCGCATCGCGGCCAAAGGCGATGTGGACCAGCGGGTAACCGTAAATGGTCTGCTTCGATTTCCACTCGAAACCGCGGCCGCGCGGTTCTTTCCGGGCCGGAAACGGAACCCCGCAATGGGGGCAGCTCTGCGCGTCAGCGCTAACCTCTCTCTGACATTCCCGGCATTGAGTCAGCGGCATCGATCCCTCCCATCAGCATCATTATACTACGCCGCGGACTGGTGTCAATAACCCAACCCGCACCAAATCTTCTTTTCTTCTTTCAGTGTACTCAGTCTTCTTTTTAGTTCAGTGTGTTCAGTGCCTCAGGGGCGATCGCGGAATTGGTGATAAAGAGAGACAAAAAGCTGTATTGTCCTTTCTAACTGCGGATCCTTTCTCACAAATTCATCCTGTATGTATATCAGAGCCGCGGCGACAATAACCTTGTCCTTAAATGACTGTACCGAGTTCATGGTACCCTTCTCGCTCATTTTGACAAGATTATCCAGGCTGGAGATAATGATGCGAAACTGATCTTCGTATTTACCGGAATCCATTCTCTTAGACCTGGCATCTTTTGCCGCTTTCACAGATTCATTTATCGCTTTTTCAAAGTTCCTGTATTCTTTCTTGATCACGCTCATGTCTTCCGCATTCACTTCGAGTTTCTGACATTCAGTATCCGGCACCAGATTCCGCTGACTCTTTCCATGGATCGTACCCAGCAAGGCAATATAATCCTGTAATTCCCTTGACAACTTACTCCTGACCGGACCTTGTAGCCACTTGAGTAACATGGCGATCTGCACATGTTCCATTATGCTATCCAGGGAAGGCTTCCTTGCGCTGATGAGAGTCGTTTCCAGCCGCTCGAGTTGAGCTATTTCAATGTCGGCGCCTTCGTCGATTTTGTTCTTGAGCGACGCATAGAGCCGGTTAGCTCTGAACTCCTGGGCCGAAGGCGTGAATTCAGTGTAAGTGCGATCAACAAATGCTCTGATCAGTTTTGTATCAAACGTGAGTTTCTTAGGTATGCGTGAAGTGGATAGGATCAACCTGAAATAGGCGATGAAGTTATCAATATCGCGTTCGATAATGCGAGCCTCGGTCATTCTTTTGATCTTCTCATATAGTATACCCACAATATTCTCGGCGCTGCTTTCTCTCACCACATAATCGAATATTGTCGCGAGGTGTTCGAGAAATGTATCCATAGTGCTATTCTACATAAAATCCGAAATGAAGCGAGTGGTTTTATTACTATTCAAGCCCAACCAGTGCTTTGATATACTGGAGGCGCTCATACGCCTCAGGGTGCCCGCTTGCCTTCTGGCTGAGTCGGCCCTGAAATTGCGCCACGGATTCGAATTGATGCTTCTTCATCCACAGCTCAACATTACTCAGGATCTGCGCAATGCGGCCGATGCCGTGCTTGTATAACGTCGAGCAGATCTGAACCGCGGCCGCGCCGACCAGCAGTTGCTTGATGAAACCGCCGGCATCGTGTACGCCTGTGGTCGCGGCAAGGTCGCATTTCACGCGACCGGCAAGCAGGGACATCCAGCGCAGCGAGAAATTCAGCTCCTCGGGTGTGCTGAAGTGGTATGCCGGGACAAGATCAAGTTTGTCGATATTAATGTCGAGTTGATAAAAACGGTTGAAAAGAACGAGCGCCGATGCGCCCCGGGCGCAAAGTCCCGAAGCCGTGTTCGCCAGCGACGTGAAGTACGGCCCGATCTTGACCGCGACCGGAATGCTCACGCTCTTTCCCACACTTTCGAGTATCCGGTAATACATGTCTTCGATTTCCTTGCTGGTGTGGCGCGGGTCGCTCACCAGGACGGCGATGTTCAGCTCGATCCCATCCGCGCCTGATGACTCCAGTCTCCTTGCGTAGTCTGTCCACCAATCTGGCGTGACGCAGTTGAGGCTGGCGATCACCGGGACGGCGACCGCCTTCTTTGCCCCTTCGAGAAGATTGAGGTAATCCTGCTCGCCGGTCTTGATGCCGACCTGCCTTACATAGTCGTATGCTTCGGTATGGCCCGAGAGCCAAACGTGCTTCTGGATCTCGTGCGCATTGGCTTCGATCTGTTCCTCAAACATCGACTTGAGCACGACCGCGCCGGCGCCGGCATCGGCACAGCGCTGGACACCTTCGACCGTATTGGTCAAACTGCAACTCGCGACGATCAGTGGATTCTGTAATTTGAACCCCATATAAGTCGTGGACAAATCAGCCATCGTAGACCTCCTTGATCTAACCCGCTACTTCAAGTGGTTTTATTATATACAAAAATGGATTGGATATCAATACACTGTCTGAAGATCCCGGACAGTTGCCGCGTCTTTTCCTATCGCACCGGATCGATGCAATCAGGCTCGTTGTAACCGGGAGAATTCACCTTCCTCGAAACCTCGTACGCTTCCATCTGACCCGCGTCATAGGGTTCGAGCAGGGACATCAGGACCCCGGGATCATCCATTTCCTTGTCCAGCCAGACCTGACGCTTTTCAGGATCAAGGATCGCCGGCATGCGGTTGTGCACCGGCGCCATCAATTCGTTGGGCCGGGTTGTGATGATCGTGCACGTCTGCAGAGTCGTGCCGTCCTTGGCATGCCAGTTTTCGTACAGACCGGCAAGGCCAAAAGGCCGGCCTTCACGGAGGCGAAAATACATCGGCATCTTCCGCTTGCCGTCGGCGAGCTTGCGCCATTCATAAAAACCATCGGCGATGATCAGGCATCGCTGCTTCTTGAACGCACGCGCAAAACTCTTCTTCTCGGCGAGCGTCTCGGCGCGGGCATTGATCATCTTGTAGCCGATCGAAGGATCCTCGGCCCAGAACGGCACCAAACCCCAGCGGAACTTCACGAGACGGTTTCCGCCGTTGCCGATGACACACGCGATGTCCTGGTCCGGAGCGATATTGTAGCTGGGCTCAAAGGCCCAATCTACCTCGTAGATATCGAATTCATCTTCGATAACGGTGATCGTACTCTTTCTGACAAATCTTCCGCACATGGTTACTCCTTTGCTGCCATTTTTCAATACTACACGAGTTCAATTGACGCCGCCCATCACCTCGCGCAGGATGGCAAGTGCCCGGTCAATATCCGCACTGTCGATCCCGTAATGGGCGAGCATGCGGAAGCGCGCCGGTCCGGTCGGCAATGCTCTAATCCCTTTCGCTTCGAGCCGTTCCTGCAGTTGTTCGGCGGTGATCTTGCCGGCTTCAATGTCAAAGTACACGATGTTCGTATACACCCTGCTCGCGTCGGTCGACAACCCGGGAATACCGGTAATGCCCTCGGCCAGCCGCCGCGCGTTCTTATGGTCCTCAGCGAGCCGGGCAACCATCTTTTCCAGCGCAACGATCCCGGGCGCCGCGATCATCCCGGCCTGACGCATGCCGCCGCCCAGCAATTTCCGGTTCCTCCTCGCTTCGGCAATGAATCCGCGCGTCCCGCACACGACCGAACCAACCGGCGCTGACAGCCCCTTGGACAAGCAGAAAGATAGTGAATCGACGTGGGAAGTGAATTTGCGGACATCACAGCCCAGGGCCACGGCCGCGTTGAATATCCGCGCTCCGTCAAGATGCACCCTGAGCTCATGCTTCCGGGCCATCGCGGCAACCGAGGCCATGTAGTCCGGAGTGAGCGCCGCGCCGTAGCAGCGGTTATGCGTGTTTTCCAGGCAGATCAAACGCGTGCGCGGCCAGTGATCGTTCACGCCCCTCACCGCCGATTCAATATCGCCGATCCGCATCGTGCCGTCGGGCTCGTTCGGAACCGTATGCGGGTGCACGCCGCCCACGGCCGATATGCTGCCGCATTCGTTGAGGAACATGTGTGATTTGTCGCCGAGTATCAATTCTTCACCACGCCGGCAATGGGTCAGCACGCAAACCAGGTTACCCATGGTGCCGCTGCTGACGAAAAGCGCCGCCTCTTTCCCGGTCAGTTCGGCGGCAAAGTCCTGCAGCCGGTTGACGGTCGGGTCCTCGCCGAAAACGTCGTCACCGAGCTCGGCATCACAGGCTGCCTCGCGCATTTCATCGGTCGGCAGCGTGACCGTATCGCTTCGCAGATCGATGATCTTCATCGCTGACCTCCGGTTGTCATATCCATTACCAAACACTCAATGATCGACCACTCATGCGAGTGCACATATGGCTGATGCCCGCGCGGCCGCAGATCTTCATCATTCTTCCTCGATTCTGAAAATAACCTTGGCCAGGGGATCCGGACACCGCCATTCCTGGAGCACGTTCAATATGCCTTCACCTTCCTGGCTCTTTATGATCGCCGCAGACAACACGGGCAATAGACTGCCCAGCGCGAAGATACACAAACCATGGCCTTGGGCCATTTCCAGTTTCGCGTTCCGGATATGAAACTCTGCTCCCTGTTTCATCCGGCTGCAGGGGCCTTCTACCCTGGCCACGGTGATCTTCAAATCCCTGAACGCCATGGAACCCCCGTTTTCTCTAATTGAACGGTATTCATGTCAGAGCGGCGCTCCGAGGTTCTCGCTCATGCCACGAGGGTCGATGCTCGTCACGACTTCCCAGAACCATTGCGCTGCTTCATCGCGGCGTATTGCCAGAACCTTCGCATCGCCCACAAAATACAGCCGCTCGAGCCGGTCGTTGACCTCGCGCGGCAATTCAAAATAAATGTAGGTTGTGAAGAACCGGTAATGCAACGGCGTATATTTTATCCTCAGTGCCTCGACCAACGGACGGAGCGTGTAAGCGGTGTAGTAACTGAACGCTTCCATGTCATTGCCGCGGTTGATTTCCTTGAGCACCAGCACCTGGAACAATTCGAATTGCGTCCTCAATGTCTCGAGCCTTGTCGCCAGCTGCGCCGCATGCTCATCCGCGTCGACCGGGTCATCCTTGACGAGCGCGGCGACTATTTCATTTCTGTCCGGACCTCTTTCGATCATGGATCACACCCCTGTTTCAACGATGCAGTATACGCGGCCCTGACCCGCCTGTCAACCACAGGGCCAGGGATCAGTCATCGAACAGGATCTTGTACTCGCTGTAGCCTTCGCTGTCGAGATCCTCTTTCGGAATGAAACGCAGGGATGCTGAATTAATGCAATACCGCAGACCGGTGGGCTCTGGACCGTCATCGAACAGGTGGCCGAGGTGAGAATCGCCGTTTGCGCTCCTCACTTCGGTGCGAACCATGCCGTGACTCGAATCGGTCCTTTCCACGATATTGTCTTTGTCTATCGGCCTGTAAAAACTCGGCCAGCCCGTTCCCGAATCGAACTTTTCCTTTGAACTGAACAGGGGCTCGCCCGAGACCACATCGACATAGATGCCTTCGCGCTTGTTGTTCCAGTAATCGTTCTGAAACGGCGGCTCGGTCCCGCACTGTTGCGTCACGTTGTATTGCACGGGCGTCAGTTTCTGCCGGATCTCTTCCGGGGAAGGCTTCTTGTACACCTGTTCTGCTTCGGCGCGCCCGGCCTCCCGGTCCGCGCCCCAGATCTTCTCCAGGAACGGCTCGCGGCCCGAGAAGAATTTGTAGGACTTGTACCGTACCGGGCTCTTCTTGTAGAAATCCTTGTGATAATCCTCTGCTTCATAGAACGCGGTCAATGGCCGGATCCGGGTCACGACCGGCTTGTCGTATCTCTTTGATCGGTCCAGCGCCGCCTTCGATTCTTCGGCGATCGCCTTCTGCTCATCATTGTGATAGAAGATCGCCGTCTCGTACTGCGGACCGCGGTCAACGAACTGGCCGCCCTGGTCAGTCGGGTCGATCTGCGTCCAGAAGACATCTACCAGTTTCCGGTAGCTGATCTTCGATGGATCGTACGTGATCTGCGCCGCCTCCAGATGGCCGGTCGTGCCGCTCGATACCTCCTCGTATGTCGGATCTTCGGTTCTTCCTCCGGTGTATCCAGGAACGACATCGATCACCCCGTCCAATTTCTCAAAAGGCGGCTCCATGCACCAGAAACACCCGCCCGCAAACGTTGCTTTTTCGTATTTCGTGCCATTCATTGAAGTACCCTCTTTCTCTGAACTTGCATCACTACCTGCACTGCCGCATGCGCTGAACGCCACGACCAACACCGTAACACCAAATGCTAGAGATTTCATTCTTTGTACCCCCTGTCTCATGCTTTAGACATAGACGGGGAGCATTTCGTTCAGGAATCGAGCGGCGTGTAAGTCTATTTCTGACGTAATTTCAGCAACTTCACAACCCTGTTGATCGCGGGCACCCGGATGAAGTAAATGCCGGCCGGCAGGACACGGCCCGCGCTGTCCCTGCCGTCCCACACGAACACAGATACTTGATACTGGATACTTGATACTGGATCGAAATGCCTGACAAGCCGTCCACTCGCATCGTATACGCTCAATGACAATTCGTGCATCGAGTATCTTGAATCTTGTATCGAGTATCGTATTCTTGTTGTGTTCGAGAAGGGATTCGGATGGACCTCGATCTGGGGTGCCGCGGCGATTCCGGCGCCGTCCGTGAGCATCCCCACCTGGCTGACATCATAGACGTAGATCGAGTCCCGCTCGTAGCATGAAACCCACAGCCGTTCGGTCGCCGGGTCGTGCGCCAGCCCGGACGGATACACGGCCGGCGTTGCCGCCCACTGGTCGACCCAGGCCATGGCGTAGAAATTCCACGCGTTCACGAGATTCGACCCGTAATTGCCGTCTGATGCCAGCAATTGCGGCGCACCCCTGGAAAGAAACTCCAGACCGAACGGCCGCACGTTCGGCGATGAATAGGTGGCGGCGATCGAATCGACTTCCAGCCCGCTGCTCGTGTCGATCACTGATATGTATGGTTGGTTGCCCCGCACCGCGTAGAGAAATGCACCATCCCACGCCAGGTCAAAAGGGTGTGTGGTTGGTGCGGTAAAACTCTTGAGCACGGTCATGCTCGCAATATCCAGCTGCAGGATCACGCCGGTAATGTATGACGAGTACCACAGGAATTCTCCGTCCCACGCCAGGCCGCATGAGTATTCACTCGGCCCGACGAAAGTGCTGAGCACCGTGCCGCTGTCCGGATCGAGTTTGTAGAGCTTCGAACCATAAAGACTGTTGCCGTCGCCGCTGTTCGCCGCCCACAGATACTGGCCATCATATGCAAGACCGCGCATTGCGCCGTCCGGCGCCGGGAATGCACCGAGCAACGGTGGGGTCACGAGCCGTACTTCAGATCCACCTGGTATTTCGTTCTTCCCGGCTCCGTGGTCTGGCAGCGACATATCTTGCCCGGCATACATCGTGCCCGCGCAGATCCAGATGCAAACTGCGACCCTCAGACAGCGTTGGGGAAAATCATCCATAGTATCCCCTCACCTCATGTAGCTGCCTGCATTGATGTCAATCGAACAGCCGGTCGCATGGTCCATCAACCCGCTCGCAAGGAATGCAACTGCCGGCGCCACATCTTCCGGTCTGGTCATTTCGCTGAGCGCCAGATCTTTCATTATCGATTCGTCTCCGTGCTGCTTGATATACTCATCAACGATCGGGGTTCGGACAAAACCCGGCGCGATGACAAAAGATTTTACGTTGTACTTGCCGCACGTCCGGGCGATCGTCTTGCTCAAGGCGACCATGCCCCCTTTGGACGCCGCATAGGCAAAATACTCCTCGTAATCGCCGCGGAAAGCCGCTCTCGAGGCGATGTGAATGATCCTGCCCCCGCCTGCCCGCTTGAAGTAGTTCACCGCCTCCCGCGACAGGACCCCGGCCGCGGTCAAGTTGACCGCGATCGTTCTGTTCCAATCTGCGAGCCATCCATTGAGATCCTTGTCGTTCGGCGAGCGCAGGTAGACGCCGGCATTGTTCACCAGCGTATCAACCTTCTCGTAGGCATCGAGCACTTCACGGAACAGCGGGACGCCCCTTGCTGGCTCAGAGAGGTCGGCGTGGAATGGTTTTGAGTCGTTGCCGACCTCGACGGCGAGTCTATTTGCCAGCCCTGCCTTTTGATTGTAGTGGAGCGCCACGGTCGCCCCGCACTCGGCCAGTTTGCGGACGATCGCCTCGCCAATGCCGCCCGGAGCGCCGGTCACCAGGATCACCTGACCCTTCAAATCAATTCGCACATTGTCTCCTTGCTCCGTGGACAAATGGCACGGCACTGCCCGATCGGTTCAGCATACGCGGTGGTCCGTGGTTTAGACCTCTTTGGGTGGTGACTGTTTTCTGCCCGTGGCCTTGGCGATGATGAACCCGAGAGCGAAACCAATTGCGAACATGAGGACGATGAGCACGATACGCGACATCGTTATCTGCCAGAAAAGGAGCTGGATCGGCATGACTGCCGTGTTCTGAGCGATCAACACTAGTGTAAGGATCACGAGAATCATAATGACTATTGTCTTGGCCTTCATGTTTCCTCCTTCCGTGCAAAAGAATAGACCCGGGAACGCATGGCCTCGATTTCCACCGTATTATAAACAATCACCCGCTGATGTCAACTGAAGGGAAGCACCTGATAAATCCTAAATCCGAAACACTAAATCCCAAACAAATTCCAAACACAAAATTCCAATGACCGAAACAGTCAATACTGTGGTGATTCTCACCGTAGATCACTCTCGTCGGGCGGGGAAAATCCTAGTCCTCTATGTAGCTGTTTTGAATTTGTTGCACTTGCTTATTGAACTCGAGTTTCGCATTTCGATATTCGAATTTCGGATTTGTTACGGAATTGGCTCGGTGCGGATGAGTCGAGAAGCAGTAGTCGCGCCATTCATGGCGCGCTTTTTTCTGAAATTACGTAAAAACATGCACGACGAATCGTGCGCCCGCGTGAGATTGCTTCGGTCGTTCCACTCCCTCCCAATAACACCCCGTTGTTACACCGGGGACAGGCATAAACTTGTAAACTTCTGTTAGGCAACACAGTATAGCTATAGCAGGTTGGTCTGTTGACTTTTGCATCAGATCACCAGGCTGTATGAGCATCGACCGCCTTTCTCAATACCCGGATATGCTGCGGCGTTGTCCCACAGCAGCCGCCAATGACCGAAACACCGAATCCAACGAGTTCAATGGCTTTCTCGGCCATGAAATCCGGGGACTCCGGATAAACAACCTCAGCCCCTCTCAATTCGGGAAGACCGGCATTTGACTGAATGACGACCGGAAGCTTTGTGTGCAGCGTGAACTCGCGAGCGATCAGGACCATCTTCTCGATCCCGTTGCCGCAATTCGAGCCCACGAGATCAGAACCGGCCGCTGCTAGACCCAGCGCTGCATCCTTCACACTTACGCCCATTATCGTGTAGAAACCCCTGGGCGTCTGATCAAAGGTCATCGTCGCGATCACCGGGACCGAACGAGCAACCTGCTTTGCTGCGGTCACCGCACATACGGCTTCGTGCAGATCGGTCATCGTTTCGATACAGATGACATCGACGCCCGCGTCAACGAGCACACTGATCTGTTCCCGAAAAACTTCGGTCATTGCCTCGGGTTCGATATCGCCGTAAGGCTTGAGGAATTGACCGGTCGGGCCGCAAGACCCGGAAACATATGCCGCATCACCCACGACGCTCTTGACCGCGATCACCGCGTTCCGGTTGATCTCCGTCACCTTACCCTCGAGCGAGTATTGCGCCAGTTTCAAACGCGAACCGCCAAAGGTGTTTGTCTGGATGATATCGGCGCCCGCATCCAGATATTCCGCGGCGATCGCCTCGAGCACATCGGACCACAACAGGTTGAATGATTCGGGCGGCTCGCCGCGCTCAAGCCCGCGCGCCATCAGCATCGTGCCGATCGCGCCGTCGGCGACCAAAACCTCGCCGGCGCTCACACGCTCGAGCAATCCCTTCATGCTACGCTTCGGAAATTAACTGCTTGATGCATTCGACCGCCCGCACGCTGTCATAGCCGTAACCATCCGCGCCGATCTGCCGCGCGAATTCGTCCGAAACCGGCGCGCCGCCGATAACGGTCTTGATCTTACCCTGCAGTCCTTGCCGCGCGAGCAGTGCCGTGACCTCACGCATGACCGGCATCGTCGTGGTGAGGAGCGCCGACATACCGATTACCCGCGCGTTCTCTCTGAGCGCTGTCTCGACGAAAACGGCCGGCGCGACATCCTTGCCCAAATCGATCACGTCGAACCCGGCACCGCGGAGCATGATGCCGACCAAGTTCTTGCCGATATCGTGGATGTCGCCCTGCACCGTGCCGATGACGACGCGCCCCAGGCTCGCCATCTCCCCTTTGAGAAAGAGCGGTTTCAGGATATCCATGCCCGCGTACATCGCCTTTGCCGCCAGCAGCACGTCGGGCAGGAAGATCTCGTGGTTCTTATACTTTTCGCCGATCACGTTCATACCCGCGATCAGCCCCTGGTCAAGGATCTCCTTGGGCTTTTTCTGCTCGGTCAAACCCTGCGCCACGAGTTCGCTGACCGCGGGACAATCGCCCTGCTCCAGCGCCCGTGCGATCGCCTGCAATATTCCCATATCACCCCTTTCGGTCTGAACACTCTGGTCGGGACGATGGTCCGCGCTCCCGCTCATTCGCCACGCGGATCATGTCCTCTATCCTCTTCCGGCACGAGTGGTCCTCGCACTGGCCGCAGAACGAGCATGTGTCATCGAAGAGATGAATCTCCCGTGGTCCGCTCATGAGCACGCCCGAAACCGACTTCAACGGATCCATGAGAAAACTCTCGCGCAACTCGATGCCGATCTCCCCGGGCTTAAGATAATTGAAGAGTTTCTTCTGGCCGCTCACGTGCCAGCCGCAGTACCCCGGGCTGTAGCGCATAACCGCGTCATTCTCGGCGGTCAACCCCCTTTCGCGCAGGGCCCGGGTGTAGTACTTCTCCACGACATCCGCCGCAATTTCGACCCCGGCCGAGGCGACGGAATCGAGCATGGACGCGAGCGCAAAATCGCCGCGTTCAAAGAGCGCGCTTATCCGGGCATGGACCTCTTGGCCGAGCGTCGCCGCAAAGAGCGCGAGGCAGCTGGCCCGCGCGCAGATCGCCGCAACCGGCGCGTCCGGCTCGTTGCGCCCTTCGCCGTAGAACACGGCGGCAAAATCCAACTGCGTGATGTCCGCGACGATCCCGGCCGGTTGGGCGCATGCTACGAACAAATCCCGCGCGCAATCGTACAATTCCACGATGCGGCGGGATGGTTCCACACTGGATGATATTCCCTGAAAGACTAGTGAATCATTCTGATCCGGGATCACCTCCGCCACGCTGATCTTTATGACATCTCTCATGTCGTATCCGGCAGCCGGGTCATGCCGCAGCGCCGCGCTTCACGCTCCATGATCTTCCTCAGATCGTTCTTCTTGCTTTCGGCCAGGCGTGACGGAACATAGCCGCTGACCAATCTTCTGACCTCAGCCCTTGCGCGTTCGAGCAGGGTCTTGCTCCCCTCTGCCTGCCAGCGCGTCCGGTTCGCCCGGTCAATGACCGGTCCGGGCAGACAGAGTTCTTCTTTCATGTACTTCTGAGTGTGCTCGGAGATGAGCAGGTGCTGTTCGCGCAGGAGCTCCTCAAACCGCGGCAGTGCCGGGAAATCCTCCTTCGGGTGGATCCCGTCGATCAGACGGAGCGCCATGCCGCAGATCTCATTGTCGAGGACGAGCTTCTCCAGGCTCTGGCAACTCTCGAAGTCGAGCATGCCCGGTCCGGAAATGCTGTTGATCCCGGCGAGCGCGGCCAGGGTCGCGCCCATGGCCGACTCCAAACCGGCCTGGGCATCGAGCAGTTTGGCGTCGCTCAGCGAGATGTAAGCCTGGGTCGGTATACCCAGATACTTGCCGATCTCGTTGTAGGCGCAGTCGATCATCTGCGTGCCGACCGCGCCCATGGGCGTCGTCTCGTACCGGATATCAAAGACCGCGGGCGACCCGCCGTACAGGACTGGCGCGCCCGGTTTTGTCAGCTGGCTGATTACGACGCCGCTTAAGTTCTCAGCCGTGTGCTGGACGAGTGTGCCGACGAGCGTGACCGGCGCCATGAAGCCGGAAAGTGGCATTGAGACAAACTCCACGGGTATCGACGCCCGCGCGCAATCGACGACGTTCTGCGAAGTCACGTCGCTCCACTTGAGAGGGGATGTAGGGCAGCACGAGAATATCGCCAGCGGCCTGGCCGCCAGCTCCGCTTCACTGCCGCGCACCACGACCTGCAGTTCCTTCATCACGCTGAACGCCTCGATGCTGAACGCGCCGGTCACCACCGGCTTCTCGCCGAGTAAGAGGCTAAGGAAAAGCCGGTAGCTGTCCGAGATCCGCTCGTGGACATCGGATGGGATGAATGCGGTCGACTGGGCCGCGATATGATCGAGGCGGCTGACCAGCTTCGCGTACTCGATGTAGTCGCGCGTCACGGGCTTCCGGATCGCCTGCGTTTCGCCGTCAAGGATGTTGAGCGCGGCCGAACCCGGCGTGAAATAGACGTTGTAGTCCGCGAAATTGTGGGTTTCATTGCCCAGGACATCATAGAGCTTAAACGAACCGGCGACGTTCCGGAGCGCTTTGTCGATCATGCCCGCCGTGAACAGAACGTGCTTCCTGCGCGTGTCGACCTTCGCGCCGTTATCCTGCAGCATCGCCAGGATCTTGTCGTTATGTAGTATCTCCACGCCGAGCGTACACAGGATCTCGCGGGCTTCGGCGATGATCCTCTCGATCAGAGCGTTGTCCAGGAACCTCAAGACCGGCCTGGAACCCATCATGTTATTCTCTGCGTTCATGTCACATATTACACAGATACGCGTCCTTTGCAAGGGCTGACGGAAAAGCACCCCGGCGCACCTTGACCGCCGACGGATTATCTGTATAATGGGTTTCCTTGCCGTTCAATCAGACAGGGGGTATCATAATGGACAATATAGACCAAATCGTGGACGCGCGCGGCCTTGCGTGCCCGATGCCGATCGTCAAATTATCACAGGCGATGACCGGCATGGAGGTCGGCCAGACGGTCGAAGTAACAGCTACCGATCACTCATTCGTGCCCGATATCGAGGCCTGGTGCCGCAAGACCGGGCACCAGCTGATCGAGGTGAATGAGGCCGAAGAAGAGATAAAGGCGTATGTGAAGAAAACTAAATAGGAGTCGAGTCATGAGTGAAGATCAAGAGAGAGTATCGATCGTGCTTTTCAGCGGCGAGCTGGACAAAGCCATGGCCGCGTTCATCATCGCCACCGGCGCCGCGGCGACCGGCATGCGGGTCGACATGTTCTTTACCTTCTGGGGGATGTCGGTCCTGAGAAAGAAGGGCGTGAAAGTCGAGGGCAAGTCATTGATCGAGAAGATGTTCGGCTGGATGCTGCCCAAAGGCGCCGATCGCCTGGCGTTGTCCAAGATGCACATGGCCGGCATGGGCACGATGATGATGAAGAACGTCATGAAACAGAAGAGGGTCGCTTCCCTGCCCGAATTGATCGAGATCGCGAAGCAGCTCGGCGTCAACCTGCACGCCTGCGAGATGTCGATGGGCGTGATGGGTATCCGGCGCGAAGAACTGCTCGATGAGGTCAAAGACATCGTGGGCGTGGCGACATATGTCGATGACGCGTCGCGCTCAAAGATCACGCTGTTCATATAGACATTCAGAGCAAGTTGGTGAAGATCGGTTTCCTGGTGACCGCCGCTCCTTATTCTTTTCAGGACATCGACACCGTGTACCACCTGGCACGCGCAGCGCTCCAAAAGGGACACGGCGTGAACATCTTCCTCTTCATGGACGCGGTGATCGCGGTCAACAAGAATATCCGGTCGCCCGGTGAGCGGAGTGTTACCGAGATGATGCAGGAACTCGTCGCACGTGGGGCGCGCATCGTCGCCTGCGGCGACTGCGCCCAGTTCCGGGGCTTACGCCGAGACATACTTATTGAGAATACACGTATGACCGGCATCGCTACTCTGGGCGAGATGATCGAAGAGTGCGACCGGTTCGTGACCCTCGGACTATAATGAAACGCGTCGTCATCCTTTCGACCAAAGCGCCGTACGGCTCATCGATCAACGCCGAGGGGTTCAGGGCCGGGCTCGGCCTGGCCTTCTCCGAATTCATCGTCGACATCGTCCTGGTCAAAGATGGCGTGTACGCGCTCATGAAAGAACAGTCGCCCCAAGACCTCAACATGAAATCGCTCGCCGAGGTCTACCAGAACATCGCGCAGTTCAACATCAATCTCTTCTTCGATATGGAATCGTTGCGGCGGCGCGGCCTGAACGGGCAAGACCTCGTTGCCGCGCAACCCCTTGCCGCCGACGAACTCAAGGCAAAGCTCCAGACCGCGGACGCGGTCCTTACCTTCTGACCCCCGTGAAAAACCTCTGGTTGGTGACGAAGAACGCAGACGAAGAGACGATCGCGCTCCTGTCGCGCACGGCCGAGGCCGACCAGGACGACGCGCTCGTCCTGGTCCAGGACGGCGTGTATCTCCTCATGAAGCAGGAATTCAGCCCGGCGTGCCCGCTCTACGCGCTGCGGCCCGATGTATCGGCCCGCGGCATAAAGACCGAGGCCAACCAGATCACGTACGCCGACCTGGTCGACCTCATCCTGCGCTACGACCGCGCCATCACCCTCTGACCCCATTCCCCAACCTGCTGCCTTTTGTTGC
>JACUUY010000129.1 GCA_014859085.1 Caldifarciminota bacterium | reverse complement strand
AAATAATCTATCCTTGTCAAAGGATTCAATCCTATTCTGTCATTGATGTTTACGTACAGAGAATCTGTCTGACCCAGAATCTTCGCAGATGGCTTCTCGTCAGCCTTATGATGCACCACGAAATATTCACTCTCTGTTGATTGCCAATTGGTGGTGAGTATTTGATTATACTCGTATTCAATACCGACATTCAATTTTTCGACTTCCTCGTTGACCCACCCTTTCCATTCATCTTCCAATTCGGTAATGCTTCTTCCGTACATTGTTTCCACATAATCTATGAATGCATGTGGGTTGTCATGTGGATGATTGTACCACAGGCTGCGGAATCTGTCTTCTCCGTACATCTCCAGTAAAAAAAGGACGAACGTTGCGGAAATAGGATAGTTTTTCTCGAGGGGGATACTTCCGTAGCAGCAAATCACACTGTCAAGAGTGGGACATGATTTTTCCTGCAACATGTTTTTAACCAAAATCACAGAAGGGATATGCCCTATTCTTGCGTCTGGCCACTGAAAAGCGGTTGCCAGCCCTTCTCTCAATATTGAAATGGGATGTGGCGGCGTCTTCTTTTGAATCGCACTTATGCTAATTGCGTGAGTTAGGACATGCGCATTGTAGGGATGTATCGCAAAACAGACTCTCGAATCAATCGAGTTGTGTCCTTGGTGTTTTCCTCCCTCAAGTCCGTGCAGAAACAGATCCGGATCACCAACAGATGGACAAATATAGTATTCAATTTTGTATGGAACTTCGTATCTTAACAACTCGCTCACGCGATCATAGAGCTCTTCCATCTTGGTTAATGACAACAGCGAAGGTCTTATGTCCAAATGAGGCGATATTGAAGATTTCTTATTGCTCCAGTAGATCACAAAATGGTCAGTTTCAATATGACAATAGTCGGCACAGAGAATTTTGTACGGTGCAGTAATCCTCCAAGAGCTATCTTGAAAGGTTAGAAAAAACCACCGGCTGTGGTTTGCTAGCAAGGGGTCACTCACTAAGAACTTCACATACCCAGGGCCTTCACTTTCCTCCAATATCTTGTATTCAGCAGAGAGCTCTTCTCCGGTTGATTGCCTATATACGGCGTAGTAGTAAGCCCGTAACCCTATAGTTTCAACACCACGAGCCTCTTTGGTCGTGGTGTTATTTATCATTAAGGTATCACCAGATACAGCTGCGTTGAAATAGGACCGCAATGCTTCACGCGCCACATCAAGGTTGGCGGCATATACGTGACAACAGATAGTAGCAAGAATAACAACAACTCCGTATCTGGTCACTGCATGTTTGTGCATCTTGCACCTCCTGAAGTATAAGAGATCGGAAACCGAAGTCAAGGGGGTCCCGGAAATACCGTAGACAGCTTAATGACAGCAGCTGCTAGCAATACAGTATTGCCTGCAAAGTGAATTCATCACAAGAATGTGATAGTACCAGAACACTATTCATCTTCGAGATGAATCAGCATATATCGTTTTGCTTGCAAACAGGCAGTTCTGGATCACATGGGCAGCTGTATACGTACTGGCACTGACCGCACGGTTCTACGTAGCAGCGTTCGGCTTCGTTTTCAATCGGTACACCCATATTTTGGTCATTTATCTTTCTTATGTGCGTCATAGTTATCACCTCCTTTTGTTCGGGTTAGCCGGTCGCCCCTCGACTTCGTTTGATTTAGATACTGAAGAAATTTCTCCTTGTTGGTTTGCATCAATTTATTGTATAGCCAGATTGCTTGCTCTATATGAAATTTCACCAAACTGCAGTACATCTCCTTCGTCTTTGTACTTCTTCTAAAGACATTATCAGCCGGACAACCACCTCCACATAAGTGGCGAGCCCAGCAACGTGAACAAGATTTGCGAGTGATTATGCTTTCCTTTGAAGGAACAAATTGCCTGAAGCCAGATGAGATATTGCCCAAGCGATATTTCTGAACACCAGCAAATCTTGCGCATGGATAGATTTCACCATCTGGTGTAATGGCAACAAGATTTTGGCCGGCGCCGCAAAATAGATATTGCTTAGTGTGAAAATGAATAGATTTCAAGAATCTCAGCAGCAGATTATTGATAGGCAACTCATTTCCATTGTACCTCTGGACAATTTTACTCATATATCGCTTGTACGAATCTTTATAGCGCATAACCTGTGCGCTAGTCCATGGTGCATCTAGCTTCTCACTACAGCCGTCATGTCGAGCCGAAGGTTGAGCCACACTGCATACTACGTTGGTGAAACCTAAGGTAGCCAAATGCAATATTATCTTATCAACCTCAAGATTCTTTTGAGAAAAGGTCGCACGAGCCCATGGGTAAATACCAGCATCTATCAATTTCCGACTGTTTCTTCTGACGACATGATAAGAACCTTTACCTGACGGGAATCTTCGATGCAGATTGTGCCTCTGTGCTGAACCGTCGATGCTAACCATTGTAGCTATCTTATTTTTCTTTATTAGATCAACTATATCACCATTTATTATTGTGCCGTTCGTAGTCAGTCCGAATTTCACCGTCCTTCCTAATCTGCTGCTCATCTCTTTTGCGTACGCGATTACGACCTCGATAACTGGCATATTCATCAATGGTTCGCCGCCGAAGAAGGCAATTTCGCCAACATCACGCTCCACTTGCTGTAGCCATGAAAAAAGGAAATCCACGGATGCCTTTGCCATGGTCTCGTCCATTAGTGTTCGTTCACGTCCGTATGCACCTTTGTCTGCAAAACAATAGTCACATCGCAAATTACAATCCTGACTCACGATAAGCTGAATTACTCTTTCAGGATCACCGT
Source organism: Caldifarciminota bacterium (assembly GCA_014859085.1). Classification (GTDB taxonomy): domain Bacteria; phylum Hydrothermota; class Tepidihabitantia; order SM23-42; family SM23-42; genus SM23-42. Next base: position 2,807 of record JACUUY010000129.1, on the reverse strand, counting down.
ATTTCTTGAATTGCTTTAAGTTTTTATCTTGTTCGAAAATTCCGGCTTCTTTCAACCCCGCCAAGGCTTCTTTGATTTCAGAAATTGGGTATTTTTGCTTCAGCCGTTGCTCAACCGTATTTAAGTCATACTCCTGACGTAGGTCAAGGATTTCATTAGCCAACCTGCTAATCTGGAAAATCCCAACTGAGGAACCATGATAAAGGAGATATTCTCCATTTACTTCAAACATATGTGTATCTTTGAGATTATCCAACGCTCACCCCTTCACATGTATCCTTCTAAAAATCTCTTCATACAATCTAACGTCTGATTTGACGACCATTTCAGCCTTTCCAGTAAGGCCAGGACGTATGTATAACCTCTTGGACATATCTCCGGTTTTTACTTCAACCCACGGACTTTCAATTAGAATTTGCACTTCGAAGACTACGCCCGCTTCTGCCAATTTTGGCTCATGATAAATCTTGGACACTCTGCCTTCGAACACCTTATATTTTCTATGAGGAAAAGCATTCACAAATATATGTGCTTTTTGACCCACTTTGCTCCGTATAATATCTTGCTCCTTAACATATGCTTTGAAATATACCTCAGAGATATCGGCTATCTCCAGAATTACATCACCTTCGCATATTTTCATTCCTTTTAGCTGATGAAGGTCGGGGGTCGTGATTACTCCGGAGATAGGGGCTATTACCTTGGTCAACCGAATTTGCATTTTGACTAATTCTTGTGTTTCATCTATGATACGCTTTTCCGCTTCCTTGGCGGTGATCATTCTAAGATACTCCTCAATCGTAAGTTCCAGCCGTCTTTTTGTGGATTCATATTGCGATTGAAGCAATTCATAGTTCATCTTGGAATCATTTCTACTTTCTATGCTAACTAGATCTTTCTGGTAGAGAATTTCCATTCTGTCGTATTTCTCTTTTGCATTCACAGCACGCTTATACGCCTGACCAACATCTTCTACGCTAACCGCTGTTTCGTAAGAACCCATTGCCACCAGCATTCCAAATTCAGATCGCAGCTGCTGCAGATGTTCTTCTATTTGTGCAGATTCATTAGCAAGGCTCTCCGCCGTTAATTCCAACTCTCTATTGTCTAATATTACGAGAGTGTCTTCATTGCTTACCTTCTGTCCCTCATCGACCATGACCTTCTCGACCAATCCACCAACGCTACTTCTCACTTTCATTGCGATTTTTGGTTCGACAACTCCGGTGGCATGTATGGTTTCATCAATCTTGCCGAGAATAAGTAAGCACAAACTAGTAAGAATGAAAGCAGCAAAAATCGCAACCACATAATCTGCACTTCTGAGTTTTAGTTTCATTTCTCTTTGCTCTTTGTTCGTTCGACGAATTCTATATTGATCCTGCAATAGTTCAATAAGCAGATAAGATAGTAGTTGGCAGTAATATCATTCATTACGTTAGTCCTTGGCTGTTTCCTAATACTCTCCTCATAATAAAGAGCGTACTTGAGTAGGCCAAGACAATTCTGTTTCCAGCATTCCTTTCTATCGTGATTTTGGACACGTGTTCTAATTTCATGCGATTCCCCGACATCTATAAGGTAAAATTCGCCATTACGCAGACACAATATGGCATACACCCCAGAGCGGTCATCAAGGGAATCTGTGCTCTCTTAAGGTCCGTCAAACAAATACTCAGTGCCACTGGAGCCTTTTATAGTAACGCTCACTGTTCACTGCCTGTTGGCCATTGCCCACTGTCGTGCGTATGCGCGGGTGCGAATTGGATAGACATAGCATCGCCCAGCTGCCATCGATTCCTTTCTTCATTTTCTCAATCGCCTTTGAATGATAAAACCGATGCCTTTCCATACAGCGTACGATGTATAGTTATGTGCTGCTTTATACAGGTCTGTATGTTCTACCACAGCCATTGCGGATTGGCAGCAAATCAGAATCATTTTCAATTTCCGGATGAATCTGGCGGTGGTGGCGGGATTGGATCTTTGACTCCCTCACTTCCAACATAGGCTGCGTGAACGGAGCGAGGCACGACAGAAACAACAAAGGCTGATATGATTATCAACAACAGGATAAGAATCTTTTTCATGATCTCCTCCTGTTGCTGCTATAAGCAAAAAGGATGCCAAGTGACAACGCATCGAAGTTTCGATAATAGGGGAGTTTTTTTGGGGAATCAAATCGGAATTATATGTATAGCATGATGTGCTATACAGTTTATTGACTTACCCTCAACAACCTCATCATTTTACGTAAGATTGAGTACCATGTGATGTGTCAGAACTTTTACAGATATATACACACTTTACAGTGTTCAAAACAGCTTCTGATAATAGAACTATTCAGGGGCTTTAATGTTGAATTTTCTCACATAGTTATATAAAGTTACGCGCGATATCCCGAGGATTCTCGCTGCCAGGGAGATATTGCCTTTCGCTGAATCCAAGGCGCTAATAATGTCTTCTTTTTTGTAATGTTTTGATGAAGGACGTTTTTGAGCAGATCCATCAAGTTTGAGGTCGCTGGGCAGGATATATCTATCTTGTGCAAAAATGGCTGCCCGTTCAATGGCATTCGAAAGTTCGCGAACATTCCCAGGCCAAGGATAACTCAACATCAGCTCCATTGTTTTCTCGTCAAAAACCTCTATTCGTTTGTTCATCTGAAAGGCGTGTTTCTCCAGAAAATGCTTGGCCAAGAGAGGAATGTCTGTCGCACGCTCTCTTAGCGGAGGGATACGAAGGGCAGTAATGTTCTGCTTCAGATGGAACTTGACAAACGGGCATAGCTGAATAAGGTGGAAAGG
>JACUUY010000128.1 GCA_014859085.1 Caldifarciminota bacterium | reverse complement strand
CCATCGTGTCGATGGCCGCCTGGTATGCGCGCAGGGTCTGTGCCTTCCCCTGTTTGGTGTTGGGGAAGTAATATTGTTCGTCGGCTGGATCGCCGGTAACCTGTTTGTAGTTCGACAGGAGACCGGCAAAATCGTTGCTGCCCGGTATGCCGATCTTTCTGAATTCATCCATCAGCAGGGCTTGGATCCTGTTCACCTCGTTGATGCCGAGATCGTGTATTTGTTCCGGAGTCAGGTCGGTCGTCGTGTGCGTGCGCAGGCAGTATCGATAATATGCGTCGCCGGCGGGCAGTTTCCAGACACCAGCGCGATCATCCGCCGCCTGGTGTACGACATCGATATGTTCGATGAATAGCCGGTAAGCAGGATAAACACTGGTCTCGAGCGCGGCGATCACCTGATCGCATAATTTCTGCCGGGACCGGCCGGTCGTCTTCTCGACCTTGTCTATCCGGGCCGCGAACGACGTGTACAGCGGGTTGCTGGCGCAGTCCATCTGGATGAATTCACTGAGCAGCTGACGATAGTCTTCCACGATACATGCCGGTGGAATGATGCCGTTGGTTCTCTGTTTTTCCAAGCGACGGGCAAGCTGTGACACTTTTTTTCTAACGCCTTTGAGCCGTTCGATGTAATCGAGCGCATCCGCCTCGCTTTCGATCCGGTGGTGCTCAGTCATGAGCGTCGTAAAGCTGTTGTGAAAACCGAGCATCGGGTTGATGATATACGCGTGGTTGCGGAATTCCTCGCCGCGCAGTTCGTTCTCCAGGTACCAGATCAGGAGCTCGGCGGCTGCGCGCTGTGAATCCGAGAGGTCATCCCGGCAATACCCTGAAAGCCGGCGGTGGTATTTCCTGTATAGATCATACAACCTGTCCAAGCCGGCATCTGATTCGTCATCCAGGGCGCCGTTGTCAATATGAGTGCGGTACGCGGCCGGAAGGCCAACGGCGGTGCCTGTTTCGGGTCTCAATTCCACATACTCGATGAGGAAATTCCGGAAGATCGTTTCTATGTCCGCGGTGCGCTGTGGTAATTGACCGAAAGCCATACTTGCGACGAGTGACAGCAGTATTATTGCCGGTCCATTTATCCTTAGACCCGAATATATACGCGCCTTATCGCTAACCATTGCTGCTCCTTTCCGATGTTTCGTATATAAGGCAATTTCTATCTATCTAATCTTAGCCGGGTACCTTACAAAACTCTCACATCGAGCACTACATGGCCTGGCCCGTGGTCGGATTTCAGGGTTGAGCGACGCCGGTATGCGTTCCTTCACTTGACGGCAAGAGCCCATGCAGTATACTATGCAATTAGACTCATAGCAATAGTCTAAACGGGGGTCCATGAAAAAGAATGGCAGCAGTCATTTAGTTTCTAAGGATCGGCGGGCACTGGTAGGGGAAGGTGGGAATTGAAGAGGGTATTCAGCACCTCGGTCCGGGAGCTGGTTGAATACACGCTACGCGCCGGTGATCTGGACCTTAGTTCTTTCGGCGGCGAGCATCCAGCCCATGCGGTCCGCGTACACCAGTCGATACAACGCGCCCGGCCGGCCGGATACGTGGCTGAAGTGGTGGTCCGCCATGAGGTAGCGACCGGGAACTGCGAGCTGAGTATCGGCGGCCGCATCGATGGTGTCTATAGCGACGGCACGCGCGTCGTGGTCGATGAGATAAAGACGACGCGCAGAAATCTTGCCCGGCTTCAACAGGAAGAGAACCCGGTCCACTGGGGACAGGCAAAGTGCTACGCGTACATATACGCCGTGCAGAACGACCTCGAAGAGATAGCCGTTCAACTGACCTACTATCAGATGGAAGAAGAGAAGACCGTCGAGGTCCAGTGTACGTTCTCCATCGCAGAGCTGAGTGATTTCTTCGATCGGTTGGTGTCCGGATATGTCCGCTGGATAGACATGGTCACGGACTGGACAATGCTACGGGATTCATCAATAGGGGAGATGCGTTTTCCTTTCGAGAACTTCCGCCCGGGGCAGGAACAGATGATCCGGGCGACCGCCGCGGCGATCGAGGAGGGCGCGCAGCTTCTCATGCAGGCACCGACCGGGATCGGCAAGACCATGGCCGTTATTTATGCGGCAATGCAGGCACTCGCGCAAAGACCGGCCGGTAAGGTCTTTTACCTAACGGCCCGGACGACCGGGAGGAATGCCGCCGAGCAGGCGCTCCAGATACTCAGGCGCAACGGGTTGCACGTAAAGAGCCTCAGCCTTGTTGCCAAGGAGAAGTTGTGTTTCAATCCGGAGAAGGCGTGCAATGGCATGGAATGCGCCTATGCCCGGGGTTTCTACGACCGCATCAACGATGCGCTGCGCGCGGCCTTCGATAGGGAGATGTTCACGCGCGAGGCCGTCCTGGACATTGCGCGAGAACACAGGGTTTGTCCTTTTGAATTCTCCCTCGAGTTGTCGCTTTGGGTGGATGTAGTAATATGCGATTACAATTATGTATTCGACCCGAGGGTCTACTTGAGGCGATTCTTCGAAAACGGCGATAGCGGTCACATCCTGCTGGTCGATGAGGCGCATAACCTTGTAGACCGGGCGCGCGAGATGTACTCCGCAGTCCTGCACAAGCAGCCGGTCCTGCAGCTGAGAAGAAAGTTGAAGGGGGTATTGCCTCAACTCTTCCGCGGGCTAGGGAAATTGAATTCATGGATGGTGCGGGCAAGAAGGGAATTACCCGGCAACGGGGACTCTCTCGCCCTACAGGAATGTCGGGCTGACCTGTGCCGGGTCTTGAGGCAATGCGCTTCATCGGCCGAGCAGTGGTTGTCTAGAAACGAAAAGACAGCTTTCCGGGAGGACCTTCTTGATATTTACTTTGAATTCCGCAGATTTCTGTCAACTGCGGAACGTTATGACAACGGTTACGCCACCTGTTATTCCCGGGATGAGAAAAACTTCAGCGTAACGCTCTTCTGCATCGATCCGTCGGATCATCTGAGAATTGTGCTCGAACGTTGCGGGGCCGCGATCTTCCTGTCGGCAACGCTGACCCCGGTGGCCTATTTCAGACGGCTGTTCGGCTGCCGCGAAGATGCCGAGACCGTGTCCCTGCCCTCTCCTTTTCCGGCCGAGAACTTCCGCGTCTTGATCGCTGGCCGGATCTCGGCGCTATACCGGTACCGCGAGTTCACCAAACACGAAGTCGCGCGGATGATCAGTGTCTTGATCGATCAGAAAAAGGGCAACTATCTGATATTCTTTCCTTCGTATGAGTACATGAGAATGGTGCACGAGGTCTTCCAGGAGAGAAGGCCGCGCGCGAGGATCATCATGCAGAGAGCGAATATGTCAGAAAAGGAGCGCGACGATTTCCTTGCGTGTTTCAATGAGGATGGCGGCTACGGGATCACCGGTTTTGTGGTGATGGGCGGGTTCTTTGCCGAATCGATCGATCTGGTGGGCGAGCGGCTCACCGGAGCAGCCATTATCGGCGTCGGCTTCCCTAAAATTTCGTTCGAGCGGGAACTGATAAGAGAGTATTTCGATCGCACCAATGGCTCAGGATATGCGTTTGCCTATCAGGTTCCCGGTATGATAAAGGTCCTGCAGGCCGCGGGCCGGGTCATCCGTTCCGAAGAGGACCGCGGCGTTGTTATGCTCATCGACACGCGGTACCCCGAGCCTCCTTACCGAATGATGCTGCCTGAAGAATGGCGTCCGGTCTTCGTGTTGAATGCGGAGAGAGCAAGTAGCGTGCTCGAAGAATTCTGGAGGGAATGAGTCTGGATGAACGTTGAAAGAGACGGCTCAGTGGATCTGGAGGAGCTTTCAGTGCTGGTGGTGGATTGCCAGGCCACGGGCGCGAACCCGCAGCAGGGATCGATCATCGAGATCGGTTGGGCGCGCGCGGACGGGCAGAATGATACCGGTTGCCGGTTGCGTGTCGAAACGCGCGTACTCGAGTTGCCACCGGACATCCAGATACCGGCGCGCGTGCAGCGCGTCACCGGGATCAGCCCCGGGGATATCACGGCCGGTCAGGACCCCCTCGAGGTCTGGCGAGAGATCCTGTCAATTGCGGCGGTGATCGCACAGGAGAACGGGATGGAAAAGTGCCCGGCCATCGTGCATTTTGCGAAGTTCGAGATACCGTTCCTGCTCGATTTGCATGCCCGGGTGTCTTCCGGGGCCGGGTTTCCGCTTTCGGCCGTGTGCACGCACGAGATCTCCCGGCGTCTCTTTCCTGACCTGCCCAGGAGGAGCATGCGCGCAATGGCCGGCTATTTTGGCCGGCCGCTCGCTAATTTTAGGCGCTGCCATGAGCACGTCGAGGCAACCGCGTTCATATGGCGGGAAAGCGTGCGAATCCTTCAGCGCCGGCACGACATTCGAACCATTGAAGATCTCTGGCAGTGGCTTGCACAGCCCTGGAAAGGTGCGGGTCAGACCAGGGTGTACCCCATGCCGGAAGAGGCAAGGGCCGGCCTGCCGGACCAACCCGGTGTCTACCGGATGCTCAGCGCCCGCGGCGATGTATTGTACATCGGCAAGGCGAACTCGCTCCGGCAGCGGGTTAAGAGCTACTTCAGAAAAGGCAGCCGTCATGCCGAGCACATTCTGGAGATGCTTTCGCAGGCCAGACAGCTTGAAGTGACCGCGACCGGGTCTGCGCTTGAAGCGTCGATCCTGGAATCCGATGAGATCAAAAGACACAACCCGCCGTACAATCGTGTGTTGCGCCGGGATGGACGGAGTGTCTGGTTCGCATCGCCGGACCTCGTTTCGTTCAGCGAGATGCCGGGTGCCGGGCATACGGTCGGGCCTCTTGCCAGTCTGGATGCCGTGCAAGGTCTCGCCGCGATCAAACAGATCATGCAGACCGGCAGCTTAGGTGAGGCGGATATGGAACTGGCAATTGCCGGCCTGGGCATGCCGGTTGACCAGGCGCCGGAGATCCAGGTCATCGTAGCGGGCTATGCTGCGTTTCTCGACAGGCACAAAACGAGATTGCGGTCAGCGACCCCGGAACGTTTTCTTTTCGAACTCGGCAGGGAGTTATGGATACTACGGAGAATGGAAGCCGCAACGAACGTCGAGGAGCCTGCGCAGTTCGAGTTGAAGAGCGTCACGGTCCGGTCAATGACCCCGGATGCGGTATGTAGTATCATTGAAGCCAACATCGCGCGGGGCACGCATGAGATCCGGATGGCGCGCTGGCTTTTGCTGCTGGCCGAATCCGCTATCGGCTGGGAGGAGCACGACGGCCAGCGCATGAAGCGATTCATTATCGTCCTTGAGAAGGGCCAGGTGCTTTACCGCCGGGACAATAGCGCGGACGAACTCCCGGTGCCGCCGGGTCACCGCTCGACACTCAAGGCGCGGCAGCGCGTATTCGACCTGATGACGCTCGACCGCCTGCGTGTCATCACGACCGAAATCAGAAAGATGGTGCAGAGCGGGCGGCGGGTCGAGTTGCGGCTGGGCCCTGGACACGAAGTTGATTGCGGCGGGCTGAAGAAGATCTTTACAGGGATATAGATCGATTGCTGAGATACCCGTTTTTCGGCTATCGATGGAACGTGGACCGGTGCTCTGTCGGAGTCGATTAAAAAACGGGAGGCGGCATACGCCGCCTCCCGGTGCTGCTCAAGTTCCGTTATCTGA
>JACUUY010000127.1 GCA_014859085.1 Caldifarciminota bacterium | reverse complement strand
ACGTAAACATCAATGACAGAATAGGATTGAATCCTTTGACAAGGATAGATTATTTCAAATGTAGTGACTTCGACGAGATGTACTTTACGTTTGGGCAGCCAAATTCCTACGGCGGCCTGGCTTGTGAAACAACGATCGTCTCGCTAACACATCTGGACTCATTTCAAATAGCCTATTCATTGGTTAAGCGATTAGGCTGCAAGTACGAACCGATTGTGGATGGTGCAGTTTTTGTCTTAGCAACGGGAGGTAATCGTGGCAATGCTGCGGACTCAACTGTCAAGAGGTTAGCTCAGACAGATAGTCTGATTTCCTTAGTAATGGATTATGATCTGATTTCTGGCAACAGAAATATGAAAAAGCAATTTCTGAAACAGTGGCGGTCCTTCTGTCACTACCTGGTTCTGGAATATAGTTTAGAAGCTTTTCTCACACTAATCAGGAATAGTTCGAACCTCGGCTTCTTGTTACAAGAAGCAAGGAGCATTTATAAGAAAGACCTGATGGCCCTGCAGCGTGAATGGATAGAGAGTTTAGGGCTTGAATAGCAATTTAGGTTAATCTAGATTTCGAAATCTCAACTTGGCGAATTTGATGTGGTGTTTATTAAGACAGTGGATTCTTCTCTTAGAATCCTTCCATGAATCGAAGGCATAATTTAAGTGAAGAAGTGTGTGGCTAGCTATGCATAATTCAATCACAGGAATTGCGAAATGGGATATTTGAACGGATCCCGAAGCAATTTTCTTCGTTTCTTCGGGTACGTTAAGCCACATTGGCAAATGACTTTGCAAGCCGGTGTATGTATGATTTTTGCCATAATTCCTGAGATTATTGCTCCATTTATCTTGATGTTCGTAATTGATGATTTGATCGTTACGGGCAATCATTCATTCTTGTTTGTGCTCGTCGCAGGATTAATGATTTTTAGGATCCTGCAAGGATTCAGTAGATACGTTCAAGTGTATCTTCTCGAAATACTTAAGCAAAAGGTGACATTTAAAATCCGATTGAATTTATTCAAGAAACTAGAGAAACTTTCTGTCGATTTTTTCTGTAATAGAGGAAGTGGATACTTGTCATCGCGAATTTTCTTCGACAGCCACGAAGCTCAGGGATTACTGGGTGATACTATATTGAGTTTCTTAAGAAATCTATTCACGCTCGTGCTGGGTCTGACAGCCACATTTGCTCTACACTGGAAACTATCTTTGGTTTCTCTCGTTTTTCTATTTCTTTTTGCTGTATCCCAGAATATCTTTAGCAGGAAACTTCGATATATGAGTATGAACGTTCAGGAAAGGAACGCCCAGTTGATGAAAGACATGCAGGAGTGTCTTTCCGGTATCTATATCATTAAAGCATTCGTACTGGAATTTATGGCGGCTAGGAGGATTGTGCGTACTTTGAAGGAAGTAATTCACATTTCTGTAGAACGCAATCTCTTGGGAGCTTTCTGTAGCATCTTGGCAGGCGTCGTGGCATGTTTGGCGGGAGCTGCAGTAATTCTATACGGTGGGAGTGAAGTCATTGCTGGCAGGCTGACAGTTGGTAGGTTCGTTGCATTCAATGCGCTCTTGGCTTTACTCCTTCAATCGTCACAAGGATTCGTCAATCTCAACATATTGGTTCAAAATTCATTGGGAGCGATTGACCGTATCTTTGAATTTGTGGATTGTCAAGCTGAAGAAACAAGTGGAAAAAAAGAGCTGGGATGTATAAGCAGTAATATTGTTTTCGATAATGTTTCATTTTCGTATGAATCTAATGGCAATAGAGTGCTTGATCATGTGAATCTCGAAATACCTTTGAAGAGGACAACTGCGATTGTCGGAAAGAGTGGTGTAGGCAAAACGACGTTAGTAAATCTATTGCTGGCCTTCCATAGACCGAGTAATGGTAAGATATTGATTAATGGCATCGACATTAGTGATGTGGCCCTGAAATCGTTACGCAAGGAGGTTGGATTAGTTTCGCAAGACCCATTCTTGTGGAGCGCCAGCATTGCCGAGAATATACGATTCGGCAAACTAAACGCAAGCGATGAAGAGATAATACAAGCTGCTGACATGGCTTGTGCCAAGGAATTTATTGAAAGGCTACCGCAGCGTTACGAAACCTCAGTCGGCGAACGAGGGATTAAACTATCCGCGGGTCAGCGTCAGCGAATTACTCTTGCTCGCGCAATCCTAAGAAATCCTCAGGTGCTAATACTTGATGAGGCAACATCACAAATCGATTTTGATTTGGAACAATTGATACTGTCTGCACTGCAGTCGGTGACGATAGATAGGACATTGATTGTAATAGGGCATCGTCTTTCAACTATCAGAGATGCCGACAAGATTGCTGTACTGGACGAAGGAAGGATTATTGCCGAGGGAAAGCATTATGAGTTATACAAATCGTGTGAGGAATACAGAAGCATCTTCTGTGATCAATTACGCGAGGAGCAGGTTATTACATGTAACCCACAAAAATAGTAAGATCGATATAGCTGGATTTCCTGCTTTGGTAGCAGTATGGAAATCTTTCCTTCTGCAGAGGAAAGTGCATCTGATTAGATGCGGATGTCAGCATTTGTGTTAACAGCCTCCAGTTACTGCCCCTCCACTGTTACTACCGTGCTCTTGTAGGGTCAATTTTGGTGAGAATCTACATCAGCTATTTGTATCACATATGAATAATCGGATGTTACAAAGTAGGCAGTATCAATTATTTGATTCAATTTGGTTCTGCCCCTGCTGCGAAACCCATAATAGCAATCAGTAAATCCAGGCGGTTGTGCTATCAGGGTTTCGACAGATTGTTTGAACTGCGGCTGTTCGTCAAATATAAGAAGTGTTTTTCCTTTGTTTCTAGGCAGGCACTGATTGGCTCTCTGAGCTGCAAGGGCAATGTGCATTGCTCCAGCAATATATGGATACTCTAAGGCTTGTCCCAGTTCATCACGGCTCGCCTTCAGGTCAAAAAATTTGTTATTATCAATCAGACTTAGTATAATGAAATGTCTTCTGCCAACAAGCCAATTCAAATATCGAGTGAAGATTTCATGTCGGATGTGGCCGTCGACGGTCTGCCACGCTCCTCGACCTCGGTAAATCTCTTCCGCTTTCAACTCAGCCAAAGGGATATTATTTTCACGAAGAATTCGTAAGTTATAAGCGAATTCATCTAAAGTGCGATGCAAAGTATATGTATTTGCCATAATGCAAGCCATTGCTTGCACTGGCTGATTTGGATTTCTGTTTCGACCAACGAAACCACTTTCGTCTACATATCCTATGTACATGAGAGACCTCCATCTATATTATAATCAACATTTCCGGTATAGCTGCAGAGAATTCATCCCATCTATCCGCTTCTTAGCGCTTACGATAGTCACCCAGCATGAGGTCGAATGGTCCTGGCATTTTTGCTACTGCAATGAGTGCATCCCACAATTGCATCTGACCATAACACCAATTAGTAGTCCGGTGTTACCTCCTGCTTTTGCAACTTTCTCATACAAAGCTATCGCTCTATTTGTAGCTATTTTGAGACCCAGTTTTGCCATTAAATATGCGTAGGCTACAGGGTCTTTTGCCTCCTGATTACGGATCTTAGACATATCCAAGGAAGCAATCCTCAAGTGTAATTTGCTATAGGCCGGCGTTTTTTCTACAATTTGCGATAAATCGTTGTAGTTTGCAAGCAAACAATCGGGATCGCAATTGCTAATAACGGAAGTTGCCAGTTCAGCAGTCTTATGCTGATGCCATGCTTCGAGCAAGATCTCTTGGTATTTCTCGTTGCATTTTACGCGATTCAACCAGCCCACGGCGCGTTTACGCATTGCTTTGGACTGAGATTTTGTAAACCTACAAACAGCTTCCTCTTGACAATCAGCTGGCATATGACTAATAAATAGGTCGATAAATGTAGCGGCTTTTTCTTTCTTCGTCGAAACAAGTTCATATAAATTATCGCTGATTTTCTGAAACAATTCCGTATGACAAGGCAGTATCTCAATTTTAAGGTCGGCACTTATTTTGCGCATGGTGGCTCGTCTGGTATTATTATCCTGCTCAAAATTAATATCAAGTACTAAGCATGTTTCTTCGGAACCTAGACACGATAACAGTGAAAAAAATATTCCGTAGCGGTGTTGTTCCAGTATCTCATCGAAATTCTTGAGGAAGTCAACCTTTTCTGGCACCTTCATAAGCTATCGCTGCTCGTTTATCATCAATAGCCAATGCACAAATTCCTTTAATGATGGGGCCACAGTTTTTCATGAGCAACTCAGTATCTAATACGCTGTTCTGAGTAAATTCTATTTGCTGTCAACGTCAATATTGTTTCCGATGAGAGCACCAGCGATAATACCAATTATACCTACAATAGGATTTATTGCAAAACCTAAGGCACCTACTGCTCCACCAATTATTGTATTTCTTGTGCGCTTTTTTTCTTTCTCTTCTTTTGAGAGTGGTGCTCTCCTTCGACCATACCAAGCACGTGCTGTTTTAGTTGGTGCGATACCTTTTTCGCGATTACAGCTAATGCAAGCAGGATAGAGATTTCGCAAGTAATCAGTACCACCAATTGCCTTTGGGTTTGAATGCTCAACTTCCCAAGCACCTTTGCGACCAGATTTTCCATAGTTTTTTAAACTCAATTTTTTTCGACAAATATGACAGTGACCGTCTGTGCGATAGTAGATATCTCTCAGCTGTTCATTAGTATAAGCCATACTTTTGGTTCTTAGCCCTTTATGCTGAGACCCTTAGCCATTGGACACGGTCGTTTTGTAGAGTTATAATGCTGTAGGAACAGGAGGCTAAGGCTATGACCAAGAGGAATTGGACAACCGAGGAGAAGTTTGCGATTGTTTTGGAGGGTTTGAAGGAGCAGCGGTCTGTGGCGGAGATCTGCCGGGAGCATCAGATCAGTCAGAATCTTTACTATCGTTGGCGGGACAAGTTTTTGGAGGCGGCCAAGCAGGGGTTGGTGAATGGTGGCGGGGGCAATGATCGGGCGTACCGTCAGACGATCGAGAAATTGCAGAAGATCATTGGTAAGCAGGCGATCCAGATTGAGATATTAAAAAAAACGGACGAGTGGTTGGGGACAAAGTGAGCGCGGTGGCGGTGTTTCAGGGAGGGGGTTATACGGTGCGGGATGCGTGTCAGGCTTTGGGGGTATCGCGCAGCGCTTATTATGCGGCGCAGAAGACCGGTGGTACCAGGCTGCGCCGTAACCGGGCAGCGGACAATGTTCTCGTTGTCCTGATGCGCCAGATCAAGGATGCGCATATCTATTGGGGTTATCGTCGGGTCTGGGCGTGGCTGCGGTTCCGGTCGGGTGTCGTGGTAAATCAGAAGCGGGTGCGTCGGTTGATGAAGGAGCACGGTTTGATGGTGCCGCGGCGTATCCACAAGGCGAAGCGGATGCCACAGCGGAGCAAGCCGCGACCGAGCCGTCCTAGGCAGATCTGGGGTATGGATATGACCAAGTTCATCATCGACGGCTTGGGCTGGGTCTATCTGGTGATTGTTCTGGACTGGTACACGAAGAAGATCGTGGGTTGGGACATGGCCTTGCGGAGTAAGACGGCGGAATGGCGCCGGGCTTTGGACCTGGCGATCAACCGCGAATTTCCGAATGGGGTTCGGGAAAAAGGTCTGAAGCTCCGGGATCTGGATTTCGGAGGTGATGTAATCTTTCAAAGAATCGACTGAGCTTTGGCGGAGCCTCAAACATGTCGGAAATC
>JACUUY010000126.1 GCA_014859085.1 Caldifarciminota bacterium | reverse complement strand
GGAAGGCCGGGCTGATCTCCTTACCCTGGCCTACGGCAAGGATGACAACCTGCTGTGGGCAGAGCAACATGACGGCGCCGCGCGCAAAGACGACTATGCCCGGGCCATCACCGTCGATGATTCATCGAACGTGTACGTGACCGGCAGCAGCGAGAATGCCAATATCGTTTCGCAGGTATCGACGGTCAAATACGACAAAGAAGGCAATATCGCATGGATCGCCACGCTCAAAGAAAAGGAACCGGTCGAGCCCCTCATCATGCAGCCCGCGTACCTGCATCTTGGCAAACAACAAGATCCGGCATACCTTTACATTGCCGCGGCGGTTGAGAACAGCGCGGCATTGATCAGGTGCAACGCGAACGGTTTTTATTCGGCGCGCGCCAAGTCCGGTATGCGGGGAAAGGTGTGCCGTCCCACTGCCCTGTCCGGTAAGTGCATGGCCGTGGAGTGCATCTCGAATAACCTCGTCAAAGCATACCTTGTCAAGTTCGGTCCTTCGGAATTACTGGGGATCGCCCGCTGGGATTAGTCGATAATTTCGCGGACCATCTTCTTGCGCCGGCGCGGTCTTGACTCGATCGAGAACGCCCCCCTCAGAGTATCTCTTAATGTATCGATGCGATGCGCGCGATCCACGAATACTTCAGCCAGGGGCTCACCCCGGGCCACGCGGTCGCCGACTTTCTTGTAAATCTTGAACCCGCAACCAGGGTCGATGCCGTCTTCCTTCTTTAATCGGCCGCCGCCGATCCCGGCGAGCAGCATACCAATGGCATAATTGTCGATGGCGTGTATGTAACCGTTCCTCAATGCCGGCACGCCGTATTTTTTCTTTGCCAGGGGCAGATATTTGTAATCTTCAATGACGCGTACGTCGCCGCCCTGGTACTCCACCACCTGCCTGAATTTCGCCAGGGCCTCGCCACTGGCGATCTTCTGGGCAAGCATGTCCCGGCCGCCTTTCATGCCTCCAAGTTTGAGCATCTGTTCGGCCAGCGCGAAGGTGACCTCCATCAGATCATCCGGGCCGTTTCCTTTCAATGATTCGACCGATTCCATAACCTCAAGCGAATTACCCACACAAATGCCCAGCGGGCTGTCCATATCCGTGAGCACCGCGACCGTCTTTACTTTCGAACGTTTGCCGATCTGAACCATTGTTCGGGCGAGCAGCTTTGCCTTCATGTAATCGCGCATGAATGCACCGCTGCCGAACTTGACATCCAGGACAAGGCCATCCAGATCTTCGGCCAGCTTCTTGGACATGATGCTCGCGCAGATCAGGGGGATCGAGTCGACCGTTGCCGTAACATCACGCAGCGCGTACATCTTCTTGTCGGCCGGCGCGATCTCGGCGGTCTGTCCGATCATTGCCACGCCGATTTCTTTAAGCTGTCTCTTGAATTGTTCTATGGTTAGATCGGTTCTAAACCCTGGTATCGATTCCAGCTTATCCAGTGTTCCGCCCGTATGGCCCAGACCACGGCCGGAGATCATGGGCACACACACACCACACGCCGCGAGGAGCGGCGCCAGCACAAGTGAAACTTTATCGCCGACACCACCCGTTGAGTGTTTGTCAATCTTGGGCACCTTGATGTCTGGCAAAGTGAGTAATTCACCAGAATGCATCATTGCTTGCATCAAGTTTGTCGTTTCTTCAAAATCCATACCCCTGAAATAGACTACCATTAAAAATGCCGCAAATTGATAATCAGGAATTTTGTTTTCTGTATATTCAGAAACTAAAAATTGAATCTCTTCGCTGGTTAATTTTTTACCATCGCGCTTCTTACAAATGAGTGCGATAGGACTGTAGTCCATGGTGAGTGACTTAAGGCGCAAACGTTTTATGCCGTGCCAGATGCAGCACCAAACTCATCTTCATTATGTTAAACCCCGAATATTTCATTGATTTTTTTCTTCCATTCATCTTCAAATATGACCTGAAACTCAATTCTTTTCTTGGCAAATTCTAAATTGAGTTCTCGCCAGTCTTTCTGTCGCCCAAGTTTATTGCAGAATGTGAAAATGTTCTTTTTATAATCTGTGTCTTCATTTTTCAGATGTAAACCTTTTGTTTCAACTATATATACTTTATCATAATCATTTTGTACTTTATTGTTGATGTCAGTAAAAACAAAATCGGGATAAATTTTATGTTTTTTCCAGCCTTGTACATAATAATCTTGTCTCGATAAGTTACGATACCACCATAGAAGTTTTTCCTGCTCATCAAGATAAATTGCGATAGACTTCTCCATCTCATTCAATTCTTCCTCTGGTACAAAACTAAACAAACTACGTTGTATCGCAGAATTATCACTTCTAACAAGTGCTTTAGAGTTACTTTTCACCCTTATATTACTTGGTAATCTATAGCCACCCTTGCTATAAAGTAAAAAGAAACATAAAACTTTTCGGTCAATTAACTCTCTAAATACTTGTTCTGCCAATCTATCTTTCTCTTTTTCAAGAAGCTTTCGTAATTCTTCAATGATAAAGACAAAATTATATGTAACCGTTTTTTCATCATATCTCGCTAAAAACATATCTATTACTTTCTTACCAATATCATAAGCTACCCAGGGATTTGGAATGATGTCTAAAATTTGTCTTGTTATAAAAACTTTATCAATCTCTAAACCCCCCTCTTTAGAAAGTCGGCCCTTTTCTTTGATAAGTTCTTTCACGTCTTCGCTAAGTCCAACAACAACCTCTTGCTCTTGAGGCCGTAATTCCGAGAGTGAAATGTCATTTAGTGCTTCTAAATTTACCTTGTTCCAATCAATTCTACTTAAAATATCCATTTCATAATTAACATCGCGCCAGCTACCGCTCTCTTGAATAACAAATTTCGGCAGATAAACATTGCCTTCGAACTTTTTGAATTTTTCTCTATACCCAACAATTCGCTCTTTTGTAGCTCTTATACTATCTGTATCTCCCTCATCCACAGAGATTCTACCAGCTAAATCACCTAAGCCTTCATCTCCAAATCCTTTTCTCACATTTTCTAAGAGTTCTGTTGCCTTTGGCCGAAAACAAAATACATAACTTTCATCAAGCTCTTTAACTTTTGTTTTCCTTGCTTTTGGTTGCCTCAAGATTCTACCAACAAGTTGCGTAATACTGAGTTGCGAACTTGGATTGGTTAAGATTGTAAGAAGATATGCAAAGGCACAATCCCATCCTTCTTGCAAGGCTTGCTTAGTAATTATATAACGGATTGGGCAGTCTTTACTTAGAAGGTCAATTCCTTCGATATCATCTTTCTCACTACTTTTTATGGCGATTTCTTCCTCTGAAATTCCGCATTGCTTAACTAAATACTCTTTGACATCCTCAGCATGTATATATTTTGTGCCTCTCTGTTCTTTTCCAGTTCTTTCTGCCTGTATCAGACAAATGGGTCGAATATGCTCACCGGTATTTGCTTCATATTCTTCGGCTCTTTTCTCTAAAAAGGCTCTTTTCTCAACCGCCGAAAGCATTGCATCTTTCCAGTCAGGACTTGCTTTATTGATAATGTGTAAATCAAGTTTAATCATTTCTTCTCTATTAAGTTCTTGACCGCTGATGGTTACCAATTTATTACTCATCTCTGGAGGCGTAGCAGATAATTCAACTATTATCGATGGATTGAAATTTCTGATTGTCTTTTGTGCAATTTCACTGTATGCCTTATGCCCTTCGTCAATGATAATTATCGGTTTTAAGACTCTTAATGTATTACCGAGTGAAGTTTTTACAACCCTGCCATAAAAACCATTTACATCACCGAAACAATCTAAATTGGGGAATTCTTTCAAGAGATTCTCGTTACCCACCCTATCATCTTCACTTGGAAAAAATTCGCCAAAACCACCGCTATCTTTAAATACTTTTAAAACCTCTTTGTTTTGTCTGCTTGCTGATGGCAACATTAGAAGCATTACCACGAGATTTTCTGCTACATCTAATTTGGCAAATCTGTCCATTTTCTCTAAAATTATTGTTCGACCACCGCTCGAAATATCTAATACTTGACGATAAGAATGTTCCCGATTCTTTAAACTAATTAGTGTCTGACGATAAATTTGTGTCGTTGGTACAACCCACAAAACAATGCCGGTTTGCTTTTTAAGATAAGTTCTATTTATTAGGTCAATTGTATGGCAAGCAAGCAAAGTTTTGCCGCCAGCTGTGGGGATTTTCAGATAAAAGTTAGGTAGTTCTTCAGCTAATCCGTTTTTCTTTGATTGATAAGACGTTCCAACAACTTTTTCCCAGGCTTTAAGTGGATAATTTATCGAAAGTTCTGGATCAATTGCTATCGTCTTCTCATTCTTCGCCTTAAATTTAGCGAGTTCCTCAAGATAACGCTTCACCTGCTCTAATGTTTTTTTCTGATATTCCTTAAGTTCCATTATTGATCCTTAATAAATTTTAGTCCGTGTTCTTTAAAAAACTCAAAAAGATCAATGCGTTTGATTTTATAGTGATGGGCAACTTTTGGTATATTCGTTTTATCGGGGTCGTCTTTTTCTTGAGTAATAATACTGGCTCCTTCTGATTGAGCTAAAGCAATCAAAAATGGGTCGGCATCCGGCTCGCCTGTCTGCAGTTTTTTCTTATTCGGTAAATCAGGGAAAATCTTTATTATATCTTTTGCGAGCTGAAATATCTCAGGGTTAGTTGGAATGAAAAAGCGCTTTTTATTCGCCTTGGCCCATTTTTTTAACCTATCATCCTTACCCACGTATCTCATTATTTCTGCATACACAACACTTGTTGAGAACATATTCTTCTGCTTAATAAGTTCTTCTATTTCATCCCAGATTGCCTTGAATGTAGGGTTATTCGAGGGATAATATACCATCAAGGTTATCAAGGCATTCGTATCAACAGTGTACCGATTTCCAAAGGGTAATTTCAACTTATATAGCTTCTTTAACTTTTGGTATTCTGTCTAATTTTACGCCGAGATAATCAGCAACACTTATATTATTAATCTTATTCTGCTCATAAGCTCTGAAGACCGTAAAAATGTATTTTTTTCCTCTTTCCTGTATGCAAATCTTGATTTCATTTCTGCCTCTGCCAAAGGGTCCTTTATACTTGCCTTTCCATTCTTTGTGTTTCATACGATAGTATGCCTTAGTAGTTTTATTGAGAATTAGTAATCTTCTTAATATAACTTCTTTGCTAACCTTAAAATATCGCGCTATGTCTTTCAATATATCTTCGGGCCACTCTTTTAGTATCTCGTTCGCTTTAACAAGAGGATGATTTAATAGTTCATTTTTAGGCACTAAGAACGCACCCGCAAAGTGATTAGAGAATGTTTCGATAGATTGGGATGTCTCAGTCTCTTCCAAATCGCAAATACCCCCTTCTCTCAAAAGTAAATGAGCAAATTCATGAAAAAGTGTAAATATCTTTGCGGATGGCTCATCAGACCTTCTTAGGACAACAACAGGAACATCTTCATCAACCAAAGAGAATCCTCTTATTTCCTTATTTTTTGAAATACTAATCTGAAAAACCAATACCCCGTTTTTTTCTAAAATTCTTATCCACTCTTCTAAAGCGGTCTCAGTAGTATGCGAGGCAGAATGGTAAAAATCTTTAACATCCAATTGCGTTCTCAGTCTTTCTGCAAGTTCTTCAGGATCGTCTGTTAAATTAGCCATCATGGACAGTTTCTTAACTGGTTCACCTAACTCCTTGAATAATTCAATAGCCGAGTATTGGAAACGCCGTGCTTTTCTAATAGCCAGATATGTTTTTGGATCAAGAGGCTTTTTCTCCTCAGAAGGATGTGTCCGGAAATCCTTGGGGAAAGACGGCTCCTCTGGCGGAGTGGGTAATAAAAAGGCAGTTATGGGTCTCTTGTAAATAGAGGCTAACCTTTCAAGATGAGCAAAGGTAGGTTTTTCTGCACCTTCACCTTTTTCCCAATTCTCAATAGTTCTTGCTGTTGTAGTTTTCATTTTCTTGGCAA
>JACUUY010000125.1 GCA_014859085.1 Caldifarciminota bacterium | reverse complement strand
GGAGCAGGTGGGCAACTACAATTATCTGACAATTGATTAATGCCGAAATCAGTAAGTTAGGCGATAGTGTGATCTGCCTTTGGACAGGTTCAACCGCCGACTTGTGTTGACTATCCGGGCAGCGGATATAGAATATGCCATGAAGGAAACGGTAATGCATCCGCTGATCGACAGAGAAAAACAGATTGTAGCGAAGCGGTATCACAAGGACAACCGGTTCGTGAATGTTGCTTCATTCGTGGTTGCTGCAATTTTTCTTGCCGGTGTCTTGCTGTTTGACATATCCGAAGGTTTAGTGAATTCTTTGTCGGGCGTCATTGGCGCGCGGTCCCTGGTCATCGCCGCTTACTTTTCCATTTTTTATGCTGCTTTTTCTATTTTGACCCTGCCTTTCACGTATGTCGAGGGATACGTGATCGAGCACAAGTACGGGTTCTCCACCCAGAACCGCAGGCAGTGGTTCGTGGATTGGGTGAAGTCGTTTCTGGTTACTTATGTTATCGGCCTGGTTGTGTTCGAGATCATCTATCTTGTCATTCCGGCCGCGCCGGCATTGTGGTGGCTCTGGCTCTCCCTGATCATGATCGGCTTCAGCGTCATACTGGCGAATATCTTCCCGGTTGTGATCCTGCCTCTGTTCTACAAATCGTCACCGATCGAAGACGGCGGGTTGAAGAAGGAAATATTCGAACTTGCGGCGCGCGCCGGCGTCGGCATCAAGGGTGTCTACAGCATCGATCTCAGCGCCAAGACGACCAAGGCGAACGCGGCGGTCGCCGGGCTCGGCGGCACGAAACGCATCCTGCTCGGCGATACCCTGCTGTCCAAATATCAGGCCGCCGAGGTCTTGTCGGCGGTTGCTCATGAGATGATCCACTATCGCGAGCGCTATGTCTGGTGGTTGATCCTGTGGCAGTCGCTCATCACCATCTTCATGTTCTACGTGTTCTTCCGGATCCAGCCTTTTGTATACGCGTGGTTTGATTTTAACAATGCCGCGGAAATAGCCGCGTTCCCGCTCTTTGCTTTGACATTCGGTGTTCTATCGTATGCTCTGGGACCGCTTACCTCGGCGATTTCCCGCCACTACGAGCGCCGGGCCGATCGCGGCGCGCTCGGCCTGACCGGCAATGCCGGCGCGTTCATCAGGTTGATCGCGCAGTTCTGCAATGAGCAGTTAGTGATCGCCTATCCAAATCCGGTTATCGAATGGTACAAATACTCGCATCCGTCACCGGGCAAACGCATTGCCTTTGCCGAGAAATGGCAGGGACCATGACTATTTCCAGGTGATGGAGCGTGGACACAGACCAGAGGAGGGTAAGATGTTGATCAAAAACCTGAGTGAGCTGAAAGAGAAGGAGGTCGTCCCGGGCGTCAAGGGCAAGTTCCTCCATTCAAAGAATATGACGATCGTCTACTGGACCATTGATGCCGGAGCGGTCATGCCCGATCATGCGCATCCTCACGAACAGGTGGTTAACGTGCTCGAGGGTGAGTTCGACCTGATAATCGAAGGAGAGGTCAACGCGGTAAAACCCGGTTCTGTTGCGGTCGTCCCGCCGGACATAACTCACGGAGGCAGGGCAAAGACCGATTGCCGCCTCATTGATGTGTTCTATCCGGTGCGGGAAGACTACCGCAATTGACGCCGTCCATAGGTGGTTGCGCAAAACGCAACAGCCGACAGGCAGAAACCTTCTCAGTAAGAAAACTGATTGAAATAACGGCAGGATTCAGGGGCAAAACGCAACAAAACCAACCCTTGCTGCGCAGGATCTGCGACAGGTTAGAAAATTGGGGTCAGAGGTATTTTCTGAGGTATTGGGCCGTGTACGAATTCTTTGACTTGATGAGCTCTTCGGGCCGGCCCGCGCAGACGACGCGTCCGCCGTCCTCGCCGCCCTCGGGCCCCAGGTCGACGATCCAGTCCGCGCACTTGATCACTTCCATGTTGTGCTCGATCACGATCACCGTGTTGCCCTTATCGACCAACCGGTAGAGCACCTTGAGCAGCAGCTTGACGTCGGCAAAGTGCAGACCCGTGGTCGGTTCGTCGAGGATGTAGAGGGTGCGGCCGGTCGCGATCTTGGAGAGTTCCTTTGCCAGTTTTATGCGTTGTGCCTCGCCGCCGGAGAGTGTTGTGGCGGACTGTCCGATTTTAATGTAACCGAGCCCGACATCGTCGAGCAATTTCAGTTTGCGGTTTATCCGGGGGACGTTCTTGAAGAATTCCAGGGCTTCGCGCACCGACATGTCGAGGACCTCGCTGATGTTCTTGCCTTTGTATTTCACTTCGAGGGTCTCGCGGTTGAAGCGCTTGCCGCCGCATGCGTCGCACGTGATGTGCACGTCCGGGAGAAAATGCATCTCGATCAGGAGCACGCCACCGCCTTCGCACTGCTCGCACCGGCCGCCCGGAACGTTGAAGGAGAAACGCCCCACAGAATAGCCCCGGACCCTGGAGTCTGGCAGCTGGGCAAAGAGTTCGCGGATCGGCGTCCAGGCGCTCGTGTAGGTGCCGGGATTGGAGCGGGGTGTCCGGCCGATCGGCGACTGGTCGATGTTGATCACCTTATCGATGCGCTCCATGCCCAGTATCCGGTCGTGCTCGCCGGCCGGGTATCTGGACGAATAGTATTTCTGCGCCAGCGCCCGGTACAGGGTATCGACGATCAAGGTGGATTTGCCCGACCCGGACACGCCGGTGACGAGGACGAACATCTCGAGCGGGATCTCGACGTCGATCGACTTCAGGTTATTGGCCCGGGCGCCCTTGATCGTTATCCGGCTCCTGCGATCTTGCCGGCGTTGGGCCGGCAGTTCGATCCGCTCGGTGCCATTAAGATACCGTCCGGTGACCGATCTCCGGTTGCTGCGGATCTGTTCCGGCGTGCCCGTGGCCACGACCCGGCCGCCGTCTGCACCGGCGCCCGGCCCCAGATCGATGATATAGTCAGCATCGAGGATCGTTTCGGCGTCGTGCTCGACTACGAGCACGGTATTACCGAGATCGCGCATCGCTTTGAGCGTCGACAGGAGGCGTTTGTTGTCCCGGTAATGGAGTCCGATCGAGGGTTCATCGAGGATGTAGAGTACGCCCACCAGGCCGGAACCGATCTGGGTCGCCAGCCGCACGCGCTGTTCCTCGCCTCCGGCCAGGGTCTCGGTCGTCCGGTCCAGGGTTAGGTAGTCGAGGCCGACCGAATTGAGAAATCCGAGGCGGCGTTTGATCTCACGGATCACCTCATGCCCCACCTGCAATTCTTTGCTCGGGAGTTTCAATTCGTCGAAGTATTGAAGCGTATCCCGGATCGAGGAGCGCGTGAGCTCGGCGATGTTGCGGTCGCCGATCTTCACGGCCAGGCTTTCCGGCCGCAGCCTCGTGCCGCGGCAAGCCGGGCAGGGCGTGAAGGTCATGTAATCTTCGATCTCGTGGCGCATCATCTGCGACTGCGTCTCGCGGTGGCGCCGCATCAGTTCGGGCACGATGCCCTCGAAAAGGTCGCCGAACTCGCCGTGGCCGCCGCGGTCGCTGCGCTGGTAACTGACTGTGACCGGGACTTCCTCGCCATAGAGTAAGGCTCTCTTGACTTCGGCCGGTAATGACCGGTACGGCGTGTCGAGGTCGAAGTTCAATTTCCTCGCGAGGGCCCTCAGTAATGAAGAACGCCAGCGGCCCGGCACGCCGTAGGGTTCGAGCGCACCCTGGAGCACGGAGAGTTTTTCATTAGCCACGACCTTGTCCGGGTCGATCTCCATTTTGAAGCCGAGGCCGTCGCAATGCTGGCACGCGCCGTATGGCGAGTTGAAACTGAACATCCGCGGCGCGATCTCCGGATAACTGATGCCGCATTTCGTGCAGGCAAGCTTCTGGCTGAACACGCGTTCTTCCCGGTCATTGACCAGCACGATCAACACACCTTCGCCTTCCTTTAAGCCGATCTCGACCGAATCGGCCAGCCTCTTGCGCAAACCTTCTTTGATGATCAGCCGGTCGATGACGATCTCAATGTTGTGCTTCTTGTGGCGCTCGAGGGCCGAGATCTTTTCGACTTCACAAACCTTGCCATCGACCCGGGCGCGCACGTAGCCGCGGCGTTTGAGATTGCCGATGAGGTCTTTGTATTCACCCTTGCGTCCTTTGACCACCGGCGCGAGGATCTCGATTTTTGTTTCCGGCTTCAGTTCGAGGATCGAATCGACGATCTGATCCGTGGTCTGGGACTGGATCCGCTGGCCGCACTGGTAGCAGTAAGGCGTGCCGATGCGGGCAAAGAGCACGCGCAGGTGGTCGTATATCTCGGTCACGGTGCCGACCGTTGACCTGGGGTTACGGGCGGCGCTGCGTTGCTGGATCGCGATCGCCGGCGAGAGTCCGGCGATCTCATCGACATCGGGCTTGTCCATCATGCCGAGGAATTGACGCGCATATGCGGAGAGCGATTCGACATACCGGCGCTGGCCCTCGGCGTACAGGGTGTCGAATGCCAGTGAAGACTTGCCCGACCCGGAAAGGCCGGTGATCACGACGAATTTGTTCCGCGGTATCGAGACGTTGATATTCTTCAGGTTGTGCACCCGGGCGCCTCTGACCTGTATGGACTGGTTATTGCGCATGCCATATCTTATCCGCGGAGCGGGTCAAGTCAAGCGACGCCAAAACGCCACACAAAACCGTATTCGTTGATCGTGATTCGTATTCGTCAGATCCTGGACCATGGGTCAGAA
This sequence comes from Caldifarciminota bacterium, assembly GCA_014859085.1. Classification (GTDB taxonomy): domain Bacteria; phylum Hydrothermota; class Tepidihabitantia; order SM23-42; family SM23-42; genus SM23-42. Next base: position 1,287 of record JACUUY010000125.1, on the reverse strand, counting down.
GGCGCAGCAGAACAAGTTGACTCGACCGGCTTTTTGACTATAATAGAGCGTGCGGTCTCTTCCCCTCGCGTTGTCGCTGTTGTTGTTGAGTTGTGCGCCGAATAAGAGCAGCGTTATCATCGCCGGCTCGACCTCAGTGCAGCCCTTCATTGAGAAGGTTGCCGAGCATTTCACGGAGAAATATCCTGGTATCAGGATCGATGTGCAGGGCGGCGGTTCGACGGCCGGCGTCCAGGCGGTGATCAACGGCACTTGCGACATCGGGGTGAGTTCGCGGAACCTCAAGCCAGAAGAGCGGGGGCTGAAAGTCATTCTTCTTGCACTCGATGGAATTGCGGTGATCCTGCACCGGGATAACCCGATCGAAGATCTGACGGTTGCGCAAGTACGGTCAATCTTTGCCGGCCGGATGACGAACTGGCAGGAACTTGGCGGCATCGACGCGGAGATCATACCCGTGACCAGGGAAGAGGGTTCAGGCACCAGGGCCTCGTTTGAGGCGATGATCATGGCCGAAGAAGTGATCAGCGATGCCTGCCTGGTCCAGGATTCGAACGGCGCGGTCAGGGAGATCATCGCCACAACCCCCCAGGGCGTTGGTTATGTTTCGGTGGGACTGGTCGATGACCGGGAGAAAGCGGTTGCGATAAACGGTGTCCGACCGACCATTGCCAATCTCATCACGGAGAAATACGGTTTCGCCCGACCTTTTCTGATGCTGCTGCGCGATGACCCGAGCGGTGACGTGAAGAAATTCATCGACTACGCGCGATCCGAAGAAGGCCAGGAAATTCTGGGCGGCAGCGGATTGATTCCGGCAAACATGATCGCGGCGGACTGATGAAAGACAGGATTGCTGAGAAGGTACTGCTCCTGATCGCACTCTCGGCAATACTATCGCTCGTCCTGATCACTTTTTTTATTTTCCAGCAGGGTATCCCCCTGATCTTCAGGGTCGGTTTGACGAATTTCTTCTCGGTGAAATGGGCACCAACCCGGAGCGATTTCGGCATCCTCTCAATGGTCATCGGGTCTTTGATGGTGACGGCCGGGGCGCTCGGGGTGGGCATTCCGTTCGGCCTGGCCGGTGCGATATTTCTTGCCGAGTTCTCTTCCAAGCCAGTTCAGAAAACGCTCAAGCCGATCATCGAATTGCTGGCCGGGATCCCATCCGTGGTCTACGGGTTCATCGGTATCGTCATCCTGGTCCCCCTCATCAGGAACACGTTTGGCGGACCGGGCTTTTCGGTCCTGGCGGCAAGTATTATCCTGGGGATCATGATCCTG
>JACUUY010000248.1 GCA_014859085.1 Caldifarciminota bacterium | reverse complement strand
GGATCTCGCCGTGCTCCCGGCCGGCAAGTGCTCCCAGGATGCCCTCGGCCATGGGGCTCCGGCAGGTATTACCGCTGCACACGAAAAGCACGTTGAACCTCAGGGAACGGCTGAGCGTGATTTTCCGGCCGTATACTTTCTCAATCGCCAGGATCGGAATGACGCCTTTGCGCATGACGACCGGTGGTGTCGCCGTCGCGTCGAGAACCGTGGAAGGTGCACCGTGGAGCATGCCGCTATCGACCACCAGCACAACCTCGCCGAATTGCCCGATAATGTCCTGCGGCGATGCAAAATGCGCCTGGCCTGAGACATTGGCGCTCGTTACGGCAAGTGGTTTTTGGTACGCATTAAGTAATTGCATCACGAAATCATGCTGCGGGATGCGAATGCCGATCTTTTCACTGACGAGCGGCAGCGCAACATCCGGCCGCCGTCTGAGGATAACGGTCAAGGGACCGGGCACGAAGAAATCGATCACCTTTTTCTTCATGACGATCGCGTACGTCTCTATGTCGCTCCGGTTCATGAAGAAAGTGAACGGTTTCTCTTCGCGCTGCTTGAGGGCCATGAGTTTCCTGACCGCGCCCTCATCCGTGCCGTCAACGGCCAGACCGTATATCGTGTCCGTGGGGATGGCAATGATCCCTTTTTCTTCAAGTACCCCGGTTATTCTATCAATGGAACCCTTTGCCTCGGCGAGTCTGATGATCATATTGAAATTGATCGGTACAGAGCCGAACTACTTCTCTCTGCTTATTTGACGGTACAGGCGGCTGGCAAATAATGCCGCGTTCCTGGCGCCGGATCGGCCGATCCCGAAGGTCGCCACGGGCACGCCCGAAGGCATCTGGCAGATCGACAGGAGCGAATCAAGACCACCCAGGGTTGACGCAGGTATGGGCACACCGAGCACCGGGATATCGGTCATCGAGGCGATGAATCCGGGTAGATGCGCCGCCAGACCAGCGCCGGCAATGATCGCAACGACGCCTTCTTTTTTCGCGCCGGCGATCAAGTCCCGGATCTTGTCCGGCTCGCGGTGGGCCGAATGGATGAACACCTCATGCGGGATTGATTCATC
>JACUUY010000124.1 GCA_014859085.1 Caldifarciminota bacterium | reverse complement strand
CAGTTTCCCAACCTCAACCGGTTAACCATGTTTTCAAAGGAGGTATGATGCAGAGATTATTGATACTTGTCGGACTATTGGTTGTCGCGGGTTTTGCTTTCCAGACTGTGGCCTTTGAGTCCAGCTGGGGCGAGCATCCTCAGTTCAATATCGTCTCCCAGACGCGTTCGGGGATGGAGATCGTCTTCAGTCTCCATGAGATGTTGATCGAGGATATGGTGCTCGATAATGTGCCCATGCAGAGTTACGGTCTGGCTTCGGTTTACATTCCGCAGGCCGGTGCGCCCAGTCTGGGCGGCGCGACGCGTTATGTCGCCATTCCCCAGGGGGCCCGGGTCGAGGTCGTGTTATTGAACAGCCGGACCGAGGTTTACCAGGGAATCGAGGTCTTGCCCGCGCCCAATATTCCGTTTGAGACCGATGATGCGCCGTTGCGTTATGAGAAGGATATGGCGATCTACGGCCGGGATGCCTATTTTCCGTCATCGCCGGTCCTGGTCAGCGCGCCGATGCAGATCCGGGGTGTCGATGTGGTGATCATCAATGTCACGCCCTATCAGTACAATCCGGTGCGTAAGGAGTTGATCGTTTACCAGGATCTTCGTTTCCGGCTCGATTATGTCGGCGGTAATGGCCGGTTCGGTGATGACCGTTTGCGCAGCCGGTTCTGGGAGCCGGTGCTGCAGGGTCATCTGCTGAATTACAGCATGTTGCCTGAGATCGATTTCTATGCGCCGGAGCGGATCCAGGCCCGGGATGGCTGGGAGTATGTGATCATTGTCCCGGACGATCCGGTCTTTGAGGCCTGGGGTGATACGATCAAGGCCTGGCGCAAGTTGCAGGGCATCAGCTGCGAGGTCTTTACTCTGACCGAGGTCGGCGGCAACAGCGTGACCGCGATCAGAAACTTCTTGAGTAACGCCTACAACACCTGGGATCCGGCGCCGGTGGCGTTCCTATTGCTCTCCGATTACCCGAGTTCCGGCGATGTCTACGGCATAACTTCGCCTACGTACAGTTACAGTTATACGTGCGTTACCGACAACAAGTACGCCGATGTCAACGGCGACAGCCTGCCGGACATGCACCATGCCCGGATCTGCGCGCAGAGCGAGACTCACTTGAGCACGATGATCAACAAGTTCTTGAGTTACGAGCGCAATCCGTACACCGCGGCCAATTTCTATAATGAACCGCTCATGGCCTGCGGCTGGCAGACCGAACGGTGGTTCCAGCTGGCGGTCGAGATCATCCGGGGCTATTTCATCAATGTCCACGGTAAGAACCCGGCGCGCCAGTACAATATCTATTCAGGCACGCCGTACGCCGGTAGTCCCTGGTCTTCGAATTCTAATACCTACATGATCGTCGCCTATTTCGGCGCCGCGGGTCTGGGCTATATCCCGGACACAAACCCCTATGATGCGGCCTGGTGGAACAACGGATCATCGACCGGGATCACGAATGCGATCAATTCCGGCGCCTTCCTGCTTCAGCATCGGGATCACGGCAGTGTCACGGGTTGGGGTGAACCGAATTACCAATCTTCTCATCTTAGCGCGTTGACCAATGAGCAGTATATCTTCGTCTATTCCACGAACTGCTTGACCGGCAAGTACAATTACGCGACCGAGTGCTTCACGGAAAGGTTCCATCGTATCCCGTACGGTGCACTCGGTTTGAATTCGGCGAGCGAAACGTCTTATTCATTTGTCAACGACACTTACATCTGGGGCATGTACGACTGCCTGTGGCCGGATTTCATGCCCGGCTACCCCCTCATGGGGCCGCAGATACCGACCGGCCATCCCAATCTGATGCCGTGCATGGCCATGTCCTCGGGCAAATACTTCCTTGCCCAGTCGAGCTGGCCATATAACCCGGTCAACAAGGACGAAACGTACCACCTCTTCCACCATCACGGCGACGCCTTCAACGTGCTCTATTCTGAGGTACCCCAGAATCTCAATGTGGCGCACGCGCCGGTCCTTCCGTCCGGCACGACCACGTTCGCGGTCAGTGCCAATGACAGCTCGGTCATTGCCTTGACCGTCAATGGCGAGATCATCGGCGTGGCCGAAGGTACCGGCTCACCCGTGAATATCACGATCCCGCCGCAGGTGCCAGGGACCACGGTCAAGGTTACGGTGACCAAGGCGAATTACTACCGGTACGAAGCTGATGTCAGCGTCACGACTAACACTTACCCCTATGTCATGTTGGTCAGCAGCATCATCGATGATCAAGCCGGCGGAAATAATGACGGCATCATCAATCCCGGCGAGACGATCGATTTTGGCGTCTGGGCGAAGAACGTCGGTGCCGGCACGGCCCAGTCCGTGTACGGCCTCTTGTCGAGCGCCAATTCGTACCTGACTATGAATACCGACTCGAGCTGGTATGGCGACATCAACGAGAACGACTCAGCGCTCTCGAATCCCTACTATAACTTCACGGTCGCGGCCAATTGCCCGAACGGCGAGGTGATAAACCTCGACCTGGAATTCCATGACATCGCCGACAGCATATTCGTTTCCCATCCTTCGGTCACGGTCTACGCACCGATCTTGACTTACCAGACGTATACGATTTCCGGTGGCAATGGTAATGGGATATTGGAGCCGGGTGAGACGGTGGATCTGACGCTGGCGTTACAGAACAGTGGCGGTGCCGTGGCGGCGGCGGTGGCGGCGACCATTGCTACCGCTGATCCGTATCTGACGATCCTGACCGATACGGCGAGTTATGGGGATATACCGGTGGACAGCATGGCCCAGTCGCTGACCCCATATGTCGTGCAGGCGGATTCGGCAACCCCGGTGCCGTATGTGGCGCAGGTCGTGGTGAGTATTACCGGTACGGGTTATGTCGCGGTTGATACGTTTGGGTTGTTGATCGGCAACATTGGCTTCTATGATACGGTTGAGGACACGGCCGTGACCAACCAGTATACGGTCCAGGGTCAGTGGCATCGGACGCAGCATCGCAGTCATTCACCGACGTATGCCTGGTGGAACGGTACTGAAGGCACCTGGCAATACAGCAACAATGTTGATGCTTCGATCATCACGCCGTCGATTACGCTCGGGCCGAATTCGCAGTTTGAGTGTTGGAACTGGTACTATCTTGAGTCGGGTTATGATTACGGTTATATCGAGATCTCGACGAATAACGGGACCAGTTGGAATCAATTGACCTCTTTCAATGGTAATTCCGGTACCTGGGTGCAGTATTCGACGGCGCTCAATTATCCGATTGGTACGCAGGTTAATATCCGTTTTCGTCTGCATACCGATTATTCAGTGGTCTATGAGGGCTGGTATGTTGATGATATACGGGTTTTTGATCCGACCGGGGTCAGCGAGTTCAGCAGTTTAGCGGCTTCTGAGGTCACCGCGTTGCTCGGTGTTTATCCGAATCCGTTCCGGCATTCTTCGACAATGAGTTATCAGCTCGTCCAATCGACCCGGGTTTCCCTGTTGGTCTATGATGTTTCGGGCCGGTTAGTCAAGTCCTTGACGGACGGCCTGCAGGAGCCGGGGTATTATACGGTCACCTGGCCGGGCCGGGATGACCAGGGCCGCAAGGTACCGGCCGGCGTCTACTTTATCCGGTTCGATACCGACGATGCCAGTCAGGTCGAAAAGACGGTATTGCTCAGATAGTCAGATGGTTGAGTTTGGGGAACTGGAACCAGATACTCTATTCCGCATCAAGTATCGAGTATCCAGTATCAAGGATCTCCCTTGTTTCCAGTTTCCCAACCTCAACCGGTTAACCATGTTTTCAAAGGAGGTATGATGCAGAGGTTATTGATTTTTGCGGGGCTGCTGCTTTTCAGTCTCTTATCTGCGGCGGCACCGGATCCGTTAGTGAGCGTGCTCCAGGACAACGTTTCCAGGATCATGCTTGAATTTACGCTCGGCGATTACGCAGTCGAGACGGTCGACATTGACGGGCAGGCCTGTTCCCGGATCGAACTTCCCGGACAGCCGACCTTTTTGCAGCAGGGCATGCCCGAACTACCTACGGTGGCGCGCAGCGTCATTGTGCCGGATGACGGGCAGATGGCCTGCCGGATCCTGGACATCGAGTATGAGACGAGGATCGTGCCGGCGGTCGTCCCTTCCAAGGGCAATCTCAGCCGTGAGATTGATCCGGCGACGGTTCCTTATACCTTTGACAAGTTCTACTCGACCGATGCCTGGTGGCCGGCTGATAACGTTGAGCTTTACGAACCGTTCATTTTGCGCGACTACCGCGGGGTCACGGTGCGGATCAACCCGTTCCAGTATAATCCGGCGCGACAGGAATTACGCGTGGTACGCCGGGTCGTGGTCGAGGTCTATCAGGCAGGACCAGGCGGGATCAATGTGCTGGATCCTTTCCAGCGTTGGGTGACGCGGGATTTTGCCAACATCTACCAGAGCCATTTCCTCAACTTTTCTCCGGCGCGCTACGATTCGATATCAGAGCGGGCCGGCCGGATGGTGATCATCACCGCCAACGCGTATCTCGCCAATCTGGGACCCTTTGTCGAGTGGAAGCGGCGCAAGGGTATTGAGACCAAGGTCGTGCCGGTCTCGACGATCGGCAACAACCAGACGAACATCAAGAATTTCATCCAGAACGAATACAATGCCGGCGGTCTGGTCTGGGTTCTCCTGGTCGGCGACGGTAACGAGGTCGCACCCGCGATCGGCACGGTGGGCACGGCCACGGGCTATGCGGCGGATCCGGTCTATGCGTACACCGCAGGCAGCGACTACTATCCTGACCTCTTCATTTCCCGGTTCAGTTCGCGCAACGGGAACGCGGTAAATATCGACAAGCAGGTCAGCCGTTCGATCGGCTATGAGCGGACGCCCATGGCCGGTGCTGATTGGTACCATGTCGGTCTGGGTATTGCCAGTGCCCAGGGCAGTCCGGCCGATTCTACGCGCTGCAACTGGCTGCGCGATTCGCTGCTCGATTACACATACACCGTGGTCAACAAGAGCTATGACTACTGGGGCACGACCACGATGATCAAGAATTACATCGAAGCGGGCACGTCCATCATCAACTACATCGGACATGGCCTCACGACCTTGTGGAGTAATGGCGGCGGTTTCAACATCAGCAACATCAACGAGTTGAACAACCCCTGGATGTTGCCCTTTGTCATCTCGGTCGCCTGTCTGGTCGGCAATTTCAACGGTTCGGATTGCTTCTGCGAAGCCTCGGTGACCGCGGGCGAGGTCAACGAGCCCGACGGTTTTGTTGTCCATTGGGGTTCTACGATCAGCCAGATGTGGGTGCCGCCCTGTTACGGCCAGGAAGGCGCGGTCAATTTGCTGACCCACGACCGGAAGAACACGGCCGGCGGTATCTTCTTCAACGGCGCCTGTTACATGATCGAGCAGTATGCCGGCGGCGCCGACGGTGTGCAGGAAGCCCAGGCCTGGACCATATTCGGCGACGCATCGCTCCAGCTGAGGAGCGACACGCCCCAGCCCATGACCGTCAACTATGCCTCGATCATTAATCTCGGCCAGACGACATTCGACGTCAGCGTGCCGGGCGTTGCCAGAGCCTTAGTCGGCCTCTACATCGATACGCTTCTGGTCGGTCACGGCTACACCAATGCGTCCGGCAATGTCACGGTCACGCTCGACCCGGCACCGACCGTTCCCGGCTACATGCATGTCACGGTCACTGCCTACAACAAGATCCCGGACATCGATTCGATTCCGATCGTATCGCCCTCAGGTCCGTATGTCGTAATGGGCTCGACGATCCTCAATGCCGGTGCCAATAACCAGGCGAATCCCGGCGAGACGGTCGGGCTCGGCGTCTGGGCCAAAAACGTCGGGGTCGATTATGCCAACGGGGTCTACGGCCTGCTCTCTACGACCGATCTCTATGCCACGATGATCACGGATTCGAGCTGGTACGGCAACATCGCGGCGTCCGATTCCGCGTTGTCAAATCCCTACTACCAGTTCAGCATTGCCGGCGACTGTCCGAACAACCATACGATCAGCTTCGATCTTGAATTCCATGATAACGCGGCCGGCATATGGGTGTCGTATCCAAGCATCACCGTTTACGCGCCGGTGTTGTCGTATCAGGCGGTTGCGGTGATGGATGCGAA
>JACUUY010000123.1 GCA_014859085.1 Caldifarciminota bacterium | reverse complement strand
CAGAGAGTATAAATCACCCCCTGAATGTCAATAGCCTCTTCTCATTATAAACGAGATCTGCGCAACAGAGCGAAGTTCGGTCCTGCTTCTACGGCGCGCGGACGAGAATCCTCGTTCCGAATCCTTCGGAACGGGACAATCTGACCAATACCTGATCGCCCGTATTCAGGCATTTTGGCATTATCACTCCTTGAAAGTCGGTCCCCAATGTTGACACGCGGCATATTTACGCTACAATGACCAATGCTGAAGAGCGTCTACGTTGCGCCGGACGAATTCACGGCGATCACGATCAAGGAAATGCTCGCCAGCCGCGACATCAAGGCGATCACGCGGCGCTATGAGACGAGCTGGCTCGACGGCCTGCCCAAGATGATGAAGGGCGGCTGGGGCGACGTTCTGGTCGACGAACAAGACGCCCAGCAGGCCGCGGAGTGCATTCAGGAATTCCTCGAACATTCGGCATAAAAACCAACCTGGTTGGTTTTGTTGCGTTTTACCCCTGAAATCTCCCGATAATTCATTGCAATTTTTGCCCGGCGCTATTTTCCGCCCTTCGGCGTTGACTTTTGAAAATCGACCGGACGGTCCAGACCAGTACCTGCAGTCTGGATCCCCGGCTGAACCGGGGAATGACGCTACCATGTGATGGGATTGAAGCTGTTCGGGCCTGTTCCTGTTCCACATTTATCTGTCATCGTCCGATTTGATCGGACGATCCAGGCAGAAATCACTAGTCTGGATCCCCGGCTGAACCGGGGAATGACGAATGGTTGTCGCGGAATGACGCTGCTTCGTAAGGGCAAACCTTCAGGCTTGCAGATGTCGCCTGATCCATCAGACGTTTGTCATCAGGAGCCCAATGAATTGGGCAACTACTTGCCGGTTTGTGACTTTGATATTGGTGCTTTGGTATTGTTTTACATAACGCTGCGGTGTAAGGGAGATAGCCTTGACATCCATCTGATACGCGTTATAATAGCCCGTGAAGCTGCTCCTGGTGCTCGCGACCGCCCTGCTGATATCACTCTCCTGCATGGCCGGAGTGGCGCCAAGGGTCAAGAGCATCGATGTCGTATACATCGGTTCATTGTGGGATGACCTCCAGCGGGACCTCCCGCTCAGCGCGGGTGTTACTGACACGTCAAGTATAAGAGTCGCTCACACCCTGACCACGCCGTCATTTCTCGAACATTTTCTCCAGCGGATGGGACTGCACGATCTGCTGGACGAACTCGGCTTTGACTTCGTCATCGGCGATACGCTCGTCCATGACCGCCAGTTCTTCCCGATCTCAAGATCCATGGGCTATGCAATAAAGAACTACCGGGAGATCAGATTCGCCATGGTCTGCAGCCCCGGGGATTCACTGACCGTGCAGGACCAGACAAGACTCACGCTACTCAAAGAACGGAGCGATATATTGTGGGTGATCGATAAATCGATGCTTGCTCATGCACCATCGTTGATAAGATTCCACGTCAGCCAGCGGGCACTTAGTGATACGAGCATCTCGAAGATAAAAGCAAAGACCGATACCGCCCGCGTCCGCAAGATCCAGAATTTCAAGGTCAAGGTCGAAGGGCAGCTGAACCGGAAAATACCGGTCATGGGGCGGGTCGATGACCATGTTTTCTCAATGATCGCAGAACGGGAAATGGTCGATGCCATCATCTACCCTTCGGGCATCTTCCGCAAGGTTATCGAAGCCGATTCACTAACGCTCGGTACGCTGCTGCAGACCGTCGCGTTCGAGACCAGATTCAGCAAAACCGAAATGTCCAGTGACGAGATCGCCCGGCTCTGCGCTGCCCACGGCTACCGGCGCTGGGGCAGCACGAAGAAACTGACCCGGGTCCTCCTTCCCGACACCGTGGCGGGTAAGTCTATCTTCGATTACTACTATTAAAGAAAAGTGTATGAAGATCAACTTCAAGAGGCTCGCCTGGGTAGTATTCATCGTTCTCTATGCCGGGCTGTTCTTCTACAATTGCCTGAAACCGTTCGATAACTGGATCGTACCGTACGTCTACACCATGATGCTGGTTGTCTGGCTCGCATATGAATACTATCAGAAGAACCTGTTCTTTCAATCCGGGCTCATCCCGGACACCATGTATTTCTGGCTGCCGCGCGCCCTTTTCGCGTTTTTTTTCTACTCCGCTTTTGTGATCGGAATTGCCACGATCATCTGGTGGCCGGTAAATCAGATCCGGCTCTACCCGGTCGTCAACATTGCCGGCATCCTGGTCCTGGCTGGATCGATATACCTGCGCCAGCAAGCATTTCACAAGGGGCTCGCTGACCCGGATAAGGCCGGCAGATTCTACGTGAGCATTTGTGTGCTGATCTTCTCCATTGCGCTGGGTTACGGGTCGCTGTTCCTGCTCGTTTACGCAGCGGCGATCGGCCTCCCCCTCGCGTACTGGAATTATCTACATGAAAGGAAAGCGCTCTCCGATTTTTCCGACTACATGAAAAAACAGGGCGCAGACAACACCAAGAGAGCCGACAACACAAAATACTGGGACAAGTATCTCGCCAGCAGGGTAAGGAAGCCGAAGCAAAAATAAATACCCGCAATGCTTGTGTCCACACGAAAGGCAATTCTGTCCGCCGGTCTGCTCGTGTTGTGCCTGGCATCCTGCGCTCAAGATGAGAAAAAGAGTCATTACCGGATCGTCTCGCTCTCGCCGGCTATGACCGAGATCCTTTTCAGTATCGGCGCCGGCGATAAGATCGTCGGCGTGACCACGTTCTGCGATTTCCCCGAGGAAACGAGAAATATCACGAAGGTCGGCGACTTCTCGCACCCTTCGATCGAGCGTATCATCGGTCTCAAACCGGACCTGGTGATTGTCAACCTGCCCGAGCAGAGTCGCGTGAAAAGAGAACTCGAAAAAATGAATGTCAGAACCTTTGTATCTTCACCGGCCTCGCTGTCCGAACTCTATTCCGAATTGTCGGCGCTCGGCGCCGAGCTGGGCCTGCAAAAAACAGCCGACTCACTGGTATCATACATAAAGGACAACCTTCAGGCCGAGGTGTCTTCTGAACCGAAAAGGGTGTATGTCGAAATATCACCGCGGCCGCTGGTCACGATCGGCTCCGCGACCTTCCTGAACGACCTCATCCATATGGCCGGCGGGGTCAATATCTTTGCAGACCTGGATAAGGACTATCCGGTTGTCGGGCAGGAAGCCGTGATAACGAGAGATCCCGATATAATCATCGTGCTCCACCCTGAAGACATAACCGGCCGTACCGGCTGGCAGAATGTCCGGGCGATAAAAGACGGCCGCGTGCGCACGGATCTCGATCCGGACCATCTCATGCGGCCGGGACCAAGGCTAGTCCGCGGTTTTAAGCAATTGAAAGCGGCCATCAATGACTAAGACCGCACTGATCATTATTATCTTCCTCGCGGCGATCGCGGCCGGGATCCTCGTTGGACCAGCGCCGCTCGAGTCCCAGATCCTGCAGCTGCGCATCTGGCGCGTCGTTCTCGGCGTCTTTGCCGGCGGCGTGCTCGCGTTCTGCGGCTGCCTGCTCCAGGGGCTATTCGGCAACCCGCTGGTCGAACCGTATACCCTGGGTTCGGCATCGGGCGCGGCCCTGGGCGCCTCGGTCGGGATCCTCATCTTCGGCGCGATCAACCCGGCCCTTGCATTCCTCGGTTCGCTCGGCGTCGGCTTCTTCGTCTATGTGGTCGCGCGCATTGAAGGCGGGATCTTGCGCGACCGGCTGATACTGGCCGGTGTGGTCATGAGTTTTTTGTGTTCATCCCTGGTCATGATCATCATGGTCATGGGCGGCCGCGAACTCTACGAAGTCCTCTACCTGCTCATGGGGTATCTCGGCACGATCATCGATGCCACGAACCGGACAATGATAATCGCTTTGATCGTTGTCTCGCTGGTCCTGGCTGCGCTCCTTTACCGGTTTCACCGCGAGCTGGACATCATATCCCAGGGAACCGAAACCGCGGCCAGCCTGGGGATCAACATACAGAGATTCTCGCTCATCCTGTTCTTTTCGAGCGCGCTCCTCGTCGGCATGACCGTGTCGATCGTCGGTGCGATCGGTTTTGTCGGCCTGATCGTGCCCCACGTCTCGCGGCTCCTCTTCGGGCCAAAACACCGGTTCAATCTCGCGGCCTCGTTCATTCTCGGCGCGACGTTCCTGCTCTTCGCCGACATGCTCTCCCGCACCATCACGGTCTATGAACTGCCGGTCGGCGTGGTCACGTCCCTGGTCGGTGTTCCTTTCTTCATATATTTATACAGAAAATGACCGCCCTGGAAACCAAGGAAATCTGCTTCAGTTATGACGCGCGCCGCGTGATCGACAACGTATCGCTGGCGGTCGAAAGCAAAGAATTCCTCGGCATAATCGGCCCGAACGGCGCCGGCAAATCGACCCTGCTCCGTCTGATGTGCGGCATCCTCGAACCGGAAAGCGGCCACGTCGCGCTCTTTGGCCAGAGCCTTGCCGGGCAGACGCCAAGATTGATCGCCCAGCAAGTTGCGTTCGTTCCTCAGGAAACGCACTTCGCGCTCAACTTCACGGTCGAAGACATCGTGCTCATGGGACGCTATCCATACCAGCGCCCGTTCGGACGCGACAAAGCAGAGGACATCGAAGCGACGGACCAGGCAATAAATGCCGCCGGCATCGTGGACCTGCGCAAGCGGCCGGTCAATTCCCTTTCGTCCGGCGAGCGGCAGCGCGTGGTGCTCGCCCGCGCGATTGCCCAGACACCGCGCATATTGCTGCTCGACGAGCCGACCAGCCACCTCGACCTCCTTCATCAATACCGGATCATGGAACTGCTCAGCAACCTGAATGCCAGGGGACTGACCGTCGCGGTCGTGCACCACGACCTCAACCTCGCCAGCCTCTATTGCCGACGCCTCGTGGTCATGCACCACGGAAAAGTACACTGTCAGGGCACGCCCGGGCAACTGCTCACGGAAAAGATCCTCAACGAAGTATACGGCACCGAAGTCCGCATTATCCGGCATCCGGACAAGGATGTGCCGCAGGTATTCCTCCACACCGAGGGACAACATGAAGATCGTCAATGAACGGATAAAGGTCGAGACGAGCGGCCCGGGCGATCTGGTGGATATCACGGCCGCGATCGCCGCGCACGTAACCGCGACCAAGATGAAGACCGGCCACGTTATTGTTTTTCATGTCGGTTCGACCGCCGCGATCACGACCTTTGAGTATGAGCCGGGCATGATCAAGGACATGCAGGAGCTATACGAGAAGATCGTCCCCAGCGCCAAACACTATCACCACGACGATACCTGGGGCGACGCCAACGGCTTCAGCCACTTGCGCGCCGCACTCCAGGGTCCTTCGCTCACCATACCTTTTGAAAAGGGCAAGCTGCTTTTGGGCACGTGGCAGCAGGTCGTGCTCGCCGAGTTCGACAACAAACCGCGCCGCCGCGAGGTGGTCATACAAATCACAGGCGAGTGATTACGCCTCGCGACGATAACAGGACAGTGGCATTGCGAGGACGCCGATCCGGTCGAGGAGGACGCGGATCGTCTTAGCCCGCCCCTGCAGAGTGAGTCTCTACGGGTAGTCTCGGCGACTCTACGAGAGTCGACGGACATCGTGTTCTGCACAATCTCACTCCTTGCAAGGCTAAAGCCTTGCCCTACACAGTCGTGGCTGTCTGGTGCATGGCATCCATCTCTTACCTGTAGTTACCTGATTTATCAGGCTCCTTTGCTCTGATCCGAAGCCGGAACGAAACTGCGTCGTGCCCGGGACAGAATGCCCGAGGCACGGTCCTTTCCCAGGATTAAGGGGTTCTTTCTGCGAGACACAGCCATGCCGAAGTGCTCAACGCTCCCAGAACTGTCATCACACCTGATCTGAAAAAGCAAAGAGAAATCATGCATTTGCCCTCCCCTTGACAAATTCAAAGTTGATATTATAATGAACATAGCAGGGTAAGAGCGTATTCGGGGTGTTATGCCTTGCGTTCGGCAAATCGTCAAGGACGGTGAGATAATCAAAGGAGGCATGATAGGATAATCCAAGGATGGTGTGAGTCAGGGCCTGTATTGGTGCGCGAGTTCAATTTAGAAGTGCAACGCTTGAGGAGGAAAGGGTCATGGATTATAA
>JACUUY010000122.1 GCA_014859085.1 Caldifarciminota bacterium | reverse complement strand
CAATCTATTATACGGGTCCGCTATTTAAATTTCAACAGCCGATGGGACATGCTCCTCATTTATGACGACAGTATTTATAGACTTACCCTTGAGGTAGACAGTTTCAGATTTAAAGATACGGTGCAGGTAAGATTACTCGACGGTGTGACGGCAACGGCCTTGTGGGGTCAGTTGGTGAAAAGCATGTTCGGTCATGCGGACAGGGCTATAACATGCGCCCAAGTGGGCACTGTTAGAGAGTGTGCCAAAATGGCACATCAGAGTGCTTCCGGATGTAATAATGGCAACGCCCGGTAGGACGCAGTTTTGCGGTCGCGTCATGCGTGCTTTTGGCAAAATCCATTGCAATCTCCGGAGCTTGACACCGGGCATGCTTCTTGCATAATGATCTGAGGGAAGGGCATAGCGTGATCGCCTAACCAAAGGAATGGGGTATCTATGTATCGAACAGTGAATTACAATGATGCAAACGGCGGTGGCCTGGGCAACGCCAGGTTCATCGAGAAGCCACTTTATGAAGCAGTAGTTCCTGATTTCAGTTTCCGCACCATCATCAATTACCCTGAAGAGGACATAAAGGAGGAAACATGAAGAATATTCTCATTTGCACGATCATCGCCTTTTTGGCAATATGCCCTGGGCTTTATGGACAGAAAAAGGCACAGGAAGAGCCTGTGCAGACAGAGAAGGTAACGTTAGAGTTGGTCTACAAGAAAGAATTCAACGAGATCATCAGCGCTGATGGATTTCCGCCGCCGGAGATAAAGCAAATTCTTAAAGATAAAGACATTCCGCAGGAAGATAAAGACTGGTTGTTGAACAGCCTGCGCATTGAGATTGCCAGAAAAGAGAAAATGCTTTACACCAACGATGGCAGAACAATCAAACTGCCTGATGATTTACAGTCCATCACTACTTCAAAGAATCTAAAGTATATGATTGTTTATGCGGCGCATACTGATTATGGTGGATTGACAGCAGATGAAGTAAAAAACTTAAGGGACGAGTGGTTAGATGCGTATAAAAGGGCTTCGCAGTGGCAGAGTATATGGGAAAAAACTACAGATCCTTCTGAAAAAGAGCGGCTGCATGATAGTCTCCAGTATTGGGTTAGGATTAGCGATAGTCTCAGCGCCCAAATGACAGAAACCAGTATGATGAAGAACGAATACAAGAAATTCATTATGATGCAAACCGAAGATGGAAAGGTGTTGTGGGAGAAAGACAATTCAGGTAGATTTTATATTTTTGATGATGGTATTGGGTGCGCGCTCAATTCGGCTGGAATTGAGTTTTATGCCCAAAACGGCAACATAAGAAAGTTCTATAATATCTCTATCCGTGGTATACTTCGGGATGTTCATATAGACGGTGATTTGATCGTTTTGTTATCCGGCGGTAGCAACGAGAGTTATGTGACACTTCTAAATAAGGATAAGGGAAAGATTTGGGAAAAGGATTTCTCTCTTCCTTTTTATCCTGCTCATGTGTTAATTTCAGAAAAGTCCGAGAGAATTTTGATTTCGATTGATACAATCACCTACCTTTATTCTACTTCTGGAGATTTAATCAAAATCTTCCCCCACTGGATAAATCACTTTTCTTTTTCCTCCAATGGTGCATATCTTGCACTCTTAGACCCAGATTTCTTGGAAATTTGCGAAAGTTCTAATGGGAACATATTAGGGACATGGCATAAAGAAAATAGAAATCAAGGACTCTGGCGATGTCAAGTTAGTTCTGAAATGCCAATAGCATTTGTAACTTCTACGAAGGATGTGAAAGTTGTACCATATGAAGATGCCATTTTGTTATTTGATAAGAATGGGCACATTATAGTGCAACAAGAATTTATTACTGGAAGCGATGTGTCAGTGCCGGTGTTAAGTCTATCACCAAATGATGAATTTTGTTTGTGTAAATTAGGGTTTTCCTTTTGGGGATTGTTTAGACTACTAAGGGGGGCACAGTGAAACGCTTCTCGCTATTCTGTGTATTACTGGTGAGTTCGACTACTTCTCTATCTAGCCAAACTCACTGGCCGCTTGCACCATTCAACGAATCCCATCATCTTTCCAAAACCTATGGTGATTGGAATGGATTTGTTGTTTATCAAACACCGGTTGAAGGTTATCTTGGTTATCATGGTGGTGTGGATATGCCAGCAACCTTTGGGACATCAGTTTATGCTGTTGAGGCATGCAGCACACGAAGCCACTTCCCTGATAGCTTTCCCTGTGGTGGAGATTCAGGTTGGATATGTTTATCGAAGACAATGTTGGATTATACCGCCTGGCATTATGGTCATATTGACTCTGTGCCGCGGGAATTATGGATTCAACCATATGGTGTAGCAGTTGCCGATGGGCAAAAGATCGGTGTTGTTGCTCAATTCCATATCCCGGAACTCGGTGACCATCTCCATTTCGCCCGCACCAAAGCGTGGTATGATACAGTGAATTCTTATGCCAATCCTTTGGCTTATCTTTCTCCTTCGCCGGCACAAGTGCCACACATTGACCCCAGATTCGATGTTCCGCATCATAGCTACAAGATCTATTATGTATCGGACAGAGCAGAGGACACCACGAATCACTACGAAACGACTTATCTGAGAGACTCAATTGACATCATTGTTAAGGCACATACCGAGGTTCAAATGGACCCTCGTTGTGGTGTCTATGCGATTGGTTACGGAGTAGAGCCGAAAACTACTGGTGGAAACATACTTTTTAGAAGGATGTTTGAGATGCGGGATACGATAAAGGTTTCGGATTCGTTAAAATACTATTTGACTTACGCTGATCCGAGTACTCCACCTTATGTTTCCCAACATTTTAATAATTGGTATATTGTCACGAATTGTGGCAGTAGCGCTCCCCAGCCTGGTTATGGTTTATCAAACATTCAGGAAAATTGCTGGCCTACGAAGATAAATATTGCCGGCACGGCAGATGCCGATTCCATTGAAGATGCGAGATTTCCTGATGGGTATTATGTAACGACTATCAAGGCCTGGTCGCATTCGCGCGACTCTGTAGTAGTCTTGGACACTGTGTTGGTTGACAACTTCAATCCCAGGGTGAAAATCACTTATCCCACGAACTACTATCATTATATTGAGAAATACGAGAAAGAGGTTTGGTGTACATTCAGTGAAGCGATGGATACAGCGACGCTCATTCCCGCAAACATTACCATGAGGAGTCTGGTAGATACATCACACCATTATTCAATCGTTAATATCACATACATAGACAGTCTATTCAAGCTCGTTTTAGAGGTGGATTCATTCTTTTTCCATGATGAAGTTGAAGCGATGAAGTCAAAGCGCGGTTGTCAGGCAGCATTACGGATCTGGTCGGCAAGAGCCATGAACAGGGACATGGCAAGGCAAAGTGCATTGCCTGGACAGAAGTGGGCACTGATGGAGAGTGTGCCAACATGGCACATCAGAGTGCTTCCGGATGTAATAATGGCAACGCCTGGCAGGATGCAGTCAAACTGTGCCAAAATGGCGCAGTTTTGCGGCCGCGTCATGGACGATTATGGCAAAATCCATTGCGATCTCAGGAGCTTGACACCGGGCACGCTTCTTGCATAATGATCAGAGGGAAGGGCATAGCGTGATCGCCTAACCAGAGGAATGGGGTAGCTATGTATCGCACAGCAAGTTGCATCGATGAAGGCAGCGGTGGCCCGGGCAACGCCAGGTTCATCGAGAAGCCAATTTATGAAGCAGTAGTTCCTGATTTCGCTGTCCGCACTATCATCAATTATCCTGCCGAGGACATAAAGGAGGAGACATGAAGCGTATGCTCATTTGCACAATCATCGCCCTTCTGGCAGCAAGCGCTGGGCTTTACGCCCAGGAGAAAACTCAGGCCGAGCCGAAGGTTAATCTAAAGGTTGTTTATGAGAAGACCTTTGACGAACCAATCGTTGATGTGATATTTGATACAGCTACAGTAAGTATTGAAGAAGCAATAGAGATAGGTTGGAAAGAAGAGGCACTCACATCAGAAGATAAAATTAAGGGTAAAACAACGGTGTTTTATCCAAAGTTGGTGTTTATTTCTGATGTCAGCAAATTGAGCCATGATCGTTCAGAATATCCAAGATGTAGAAGAGAAATTAGATTTTATAGAAGAAATGGTGAATTAATAAAGAAAGAATTGACCCAACCTTGGGGAGAACGAGTGATATATTCCGAGAATGGAGAATATATTCTGCGATCGTGGATACCGAGTGAATATGTTTCTGAACGTCAGGGTGGGACTCTGTACAAATCGGATTGCACAGTTGTGTGGAAAAAGGGTGAGAATGAACTTGTTGCAGTTTCTAGTGATGGCTATGTTATGGCAAAAGATCCTACGTATGGCGAAGAACCGTCTGATGGCCATATATTTTACGAACCTTCGGGAAAAGAGATAGCAAGAATAGTAAATCCTTTGAACGATAAAGTAGTAGGGTATACTGCAGCGAAATTTTCGCCATATGGCGACTATGCTATTATAGGATATACTGATTTCAAGAAAACAGTGATAATTCTAGCTGATAAAGAAGGCCATATTTTATGGCAACAAGAATTTGATTGGAGATCTTATACTCCCTATGAGATGGATATAGTAGAAGATTTAGGCATGATTGGGGTTTGTAATAAAGATGGAGCTTCTGTTTTTTTCATTGACCAAAAGGGAGACTTAAAATGGATAGTTCCTTTAGAAATACGCGGAAATATGATAGTGAAGATTTCAGAAGATAAGAAAAACGTATATGTGGCTTCGAGCAAAGGTTATATATGGTGTATTAACATAAACAATGGGAAGTTTCTGTGGAAACACAGGGAAGAATGGGCTACTGATCCATTGTTTGCAGAAAGAAGGGTGTCTTGGGAGATTCCAAGACCTAGAGAGTTGCGTGTCATTAATGATACTCTATACATTATAGGCAAACAGGGCCGAGACTGGCACAGTTCAACACTTTTTGTATTTGATGGTGCAACTGGTTCTCTGTGCAAAAAGGAAGAATATCCTCAACAAAAGATTACTTTTGCACAGATAGAAAATGCAGTGGGTTTAATAAGCATCACAAAAGCGAAGGTTTCAATATTTAAGCAGGAGGTGTTGAAATGATAACCATGCTATTAATATTGATTTCTACATATCCTTGGCCAATGAGGCCGTTTGATTCGGCACATGGTGTTAGTGCAACACTTGGGGATGCAAGGGGAAGTGTTGCGGATCCAAGATTTCATAGGGGAATAGATATCCCGGCCACCAATGGAACAGATGTATTTTCAATAACTTCTACGGATTCAGCTATTGCTCCTATTGGTTACGATTACGTACGAGTAGGAGATTATTACTATGATCATTTAACAAACAGAATTGATGAAGGCGATTCTGTTACAGGAATCCTTGATACTACCACTACTTCTCCAACCCAAATTGGTGATGTGATGGATTACGGTACACCTGGGCCAGCAGGCGATCACCTTCATTTTCAAGTTGGCCCAGCAGGAGGTCCTTTTGAAAATCCCCTTTCTCATGATGATGGTCCTGTTGGTTATGATGACACAGGTGCTCCGAGTATCAGTTCAGTTGACTTCTGGCGTCAGGGGTCGGAAGAAGCTACTGCACAGCAATTGGATTCAATCCTTGATGGAAAAGTAGATATCCGAGCACGTTGTCAGGATACACAGACTTCTGGTGGGGTGAATAACACCTCCGGGATTCATAAACTGGAATGGCTGGTGACCGACACGACCGGCAGTGATACATTGACTATCGCCCAGACCATCACTTTTCCTCAGGTGCAACCACCCAATAATGGCGATTCGGTCTTGCTGGTTTACGATCGACACAACTACACGACGTATAGTCCTTTTTACTATTGGGCAACAAATCCCATTGTGAATGATCAAGTAGAAGACCGCTACTGGAACACCAAACGGCAAGAAGGAGAGCCTGATTCAGTCGATGCGGATTCGATTGAGGTAGCTAAGTTTAAGGATGGTTATTACTGGGTAAAGATATATGCTTATGATATCAGTGATAGGGCTGATTCAGAATCCGTTTATGTGCATGTTGATAACTTCAGTCCCAAGGTAAAAATCGCTTATCCTACGGACCACTATCATCATATTGAGAAATACGAGAAA